>CAYLJC010000063.1:0-9941 GCA_964383345.1 uncultured Akkermansia sp.
ACCCAGTTCAGGATTTTGGAAGGGGAATCCCGGGCGAAAAGCGAGGCGAAATCGGAGCGCATCCGTGCGGCGGCCTCGGGGCATTCGCGTTCCTTCACGGTTCCGTTGGCGAGGGCACCGAGGACGAGGCGCGAGAGGAAAAAGCGTGAGACCTCGTCGATCAGCGGGACGGAATGCGGGCGCGAGCGGTCGGAACCCGAGAACTGGCGCAGGACCGAAGAGAGCGCAACCGGCCAGGTCACTGGGCGGGAGCGGTCGAAGGGCAGAACCACCGTGGTGGCGATGGAGCCGAGATGATCGCGAAGTCGGGCGACGAGATGCGATTTGCCATAGCCCGCCTCGGGTGCGGTGATGAGGAAAATCCGCCCCATCCCGGGCGCGCCGACCACACCGGCGGGAGCGGTGACGCCGAGCAGGGACTCGATGGAATCGAGCACCCGGGAGAAGGTCCGGTAATGGATGCGCCCGACCCCGGGGAGATTGGCGGGGTGATCGACAAAGACGTCTTCGAGAAAAGGATTGGCCGTCGTCTGATCCATAAAGCGGTGGCTGCTACAGTCGCACATCTTGTTATTTTCAGCAATGGATAAAATTATCAAATATGAACGGTAAAAATGCAACTTTTAATATTTTCAATAAAATGATTCTTTTCGGAAAAGCGGGCGGGTGTTCCGGATCGTTTCGCTGCGAACCTGTCAGGATTGGCGCGATTTCGTCGCGATTTATGCTTGTGGAATATGTCCGGTTTGGTAAGAAGCCACCGCCGTTCGCGCGGGTTTCACGCTTTTGTGCGGGGGGCTTTTTTGTCACACCATCTGAAAAACCATGAGCAAAAACAACCATTCACCGGTCCTCTTCTGGGGCTGCTTCATCGCCCTGATCACGACCGGTTTCGCCTTCGTGGGCCGACTCGAACTCCTCGGCGTCTGGGGGGAGGAGTTCAATCTGGACAAGCAGCAGTTGGGCATTCTCGCGGGCATCGGCATCTGGCCGTTCGCTGTGAGCATCATTCTTTTCAGTTTGTTCATCGACAAGGTGGGCTACAAAACCGCGATGCTTTTCGCCTTCGTCAGCCACCTGCTCTGGGCTGTGCTGGGCGTGACCGCCTACTTTGTTTCCAAGGGCGGGAATCCCGGGCTCGCTTACAACATTCTCGTCGTCGGCAGCCTGATCGCGGCGCTCGGCAACGGGTCGGTGGAGGCGTTCATCAACCCGGTGGTCGCCACCATTTTTAGCCGGGACAAAACAAAATGGCTCAACATTCTCCACGCCGCCTGGCCGGGGGGGCTCGTGCTGATGTGCGTCATCGTTCTCGTCCTCGACAAGGGGCTGGAGAACGCGCCTTGGGCGATCAATGTCGGCATCATCGCCGTGCCCACTCTCCTGTATGGACTGATGCTGATCAAACAGAAGTTCCCGGTCAGCGAGCGGGTCTCCTCCGGGGTCAGCTATCGTGACATGCTGGGGGAGTTCGGGGCTTTCGGTGCACTTGTGGCGGGAACCCTCGTCGGACTCCAAATCTCCATTTTCACTCGTGAGGCGGGCATCGCGCCGGACCTGACGCACAAGGCTTCGTGGGTGATCGGACTCGTTGTCGGCGTGATTTCCGCCCTGGCGATGGGGATCTACACCAAATCGCCGGGACGTCCTCTCCTGGCGGTGCTCGTTCTCATCATGATGCCGCTGGCGATCACCGAAATCGGAACCGACGGATGGATCATCGAGGCGTTGAAACCCTTCGCCGAGCAGAACCATTTCCCCGCGGTGGCGGTGTTGATGTACACCTCGCTGATCATGCTGGTGCTCCGTTTCTTCGCCGGTCCCATCGTTCATGCCCTGACGCCGATCGGTCTGCTGATCGTCTCCGCGATTCTCGCCATCGCGGGTCTCGTCTGGATCAGCACCGCGCAAGCCGCCGTGCTCATCGTCGCCGCGACCCTCTACGGTCTCGGCAAGACGTTTTTCTGGCCCACCATGCTGGGGATCGTCTCCGAGCAAACTCCCAAGGGGGGGGCACTCACGCTCAACGCCATTTCCGGCATCGGGATGCTCGCCTGCGGGGCGATCGGGTTTCCCCTCCTCGGACTTTTTCAAATCAACACGCAGAAAAGCGAACTTTCCGAAAGCGAGATCGTCTCCAAAACCCTCCCCGCTCTCGTCGAAACGGTGGAAGGCGTGCCGAGATTGACGGCGGTCACCGAGAGCGAAGGGCTGTTCGGCAGCTACAGCACGGTGGACCAGGCCAGGATCGACGCCGAGATCGCCAAAGTGACCGACGCGGCCCAAGCGGAGGAAGTGAAGGCCGAGATCGCCAAAATCGCGGAAGAGGCGCCCAAGCATTCGCTCGCGAAAATCGCCATCTTCCCGACCATCATGCTCTTCGGGTACATCGGTCTCTTCCTCTTCTTCAGGGCGAGAGGCGGCTACAAACCCGTCGTCATCGGCGAAGGGCATTGAGCCGCGACCCATCACTCCAACATCGCGGAGGGCGGCCCCGGGACGGGACCCGGAGGCGAAGCGCCCTTATGCTCCCGACATCATGAAAATCTACACCTACGCCAACTGCGACACCTGCCGCAAGGCGACGAAGTGGCTGCGCGACAAGGGGTTCGACTTCGAAGAGATCCCCATTCGTGAGACACCGCCCTCGCCCGCCGAGTTGAGGGAGATGCTTGCCATCTACGGCGGCGAACTCAAGCGTCTCTGCAATACTTCGGGACAGGACTACCGGGCACCCGGCGTGAAAGAGAAATTCTCCACCCTCGCGCCGGAGGAGGCCATCGCCCTGCTCGCCGGAAACGGGAATCTCATCAAGCGGCCTTTCCTTCTCGACGGAGGGCGCGGACTTGTCGGATTCCGGGAAGAAAAGTGGGCGGAGGTATTGCTCTGAGGATTCCCCCGCTCTTCGCGAAGCCCCCGGGGCGGGGAGCGGAGGAGTCGCGGGAGCAGGGGCCCGGGCCCGCAGGGGGATTTCCCAACACCTCCGGCGAAGCCGCCGGGGCAAGCCCCCTCACTCCACCTGCACGGGATGATGCAGATACGCGATCAAATCGATCACCTGACCCTCGTCGAAGGCGAGGAGAAGCCCTTCGGGCATCATCGAGACCGGCACGACTTCTCGCTTGGCGATCCCGCTTTTCTCCAATACGATCTCGCCCGTCAACTGTCGCACTGTCAGGGTTCGGTCGTTTTCCGCGCCGACCACTCCGGTGAGGACCCGGCCGTCGGCGAGAGTCAGGAGACTCATGCGGTAGTCCGCGCTGACGACCGCTCCGGGGTCGAGAATGTTTTCGAGCAAATAGCCGAGGTCGTTGCGGTTTGATCCGGTGAGATCGGGACCGATGGTGCCGCCCTCGCCGTAGAGGACATGGCAGGCACCGCAGATCCCGGCATAGAGCTGGCGACCGCGGCTGAGATTGGCGGCGGCGAGACGATCGGGGGTGAGTTTGGCGGTCCATTCCTCGATGAGCTTGCGTTTGTCCTCGCCGGACTCCCGCACCTCGCCCCAGACGCGAGCGAGTCTGTCCCGTAGTTCTTTCTCCGGGAAAGCGTTGATCTGGCGGGCGTGGAAGGCCGAGAGTTCCGATGTCGGAATGGTTCCCGCCTCGATTTCCCCGAGGAGGGCCGCGGCCCAGGCGGGGCGCGAGACCAACACCTCGATGAGCGCGGGCCGCGCCGTTTCGCCGAATTTCCGGTAGCGTTTCGCGAGGGTGACGCCGAGGGCGGGGTCCTCGAAAAGAGCGAGTCCTTTCACCGCCTCGACCTGGAGATTGCGGTCGCCGAGAAACCCCTCGCACAATTCCCGCAGATCGTCGGGACGATTGGCGATGAGCGTCTCGAGGGCCGATTTCCGCATTGCGAGGTCGGCGTTTTCGTTCCGAGCGAGCGCCTTGATCTCGTCGAGGGCACGCCCGTCGCCGAAAATCACGTTGAGCTCGCGCAACAGTCCGGCGAGCGACTCATCCGTCGCCGTCCCCTCTGCGAGCGTGGCGACGAGATCATCCCAGCTCTTCGGTTTGGGTGCTTTGCGCCATCCCTGGAGGCCCTCGCTGACCCCGGTGAGAAGGGCCAACCGCTCCGCGCTTTTCCGCTTTTTGGTCATCGTCAGGAGCGCATCCAGACCGGCGGGATCTTTCTCGATCCGGCTGGTGAGGCTGCGGGCGATCCAGCGGAGGGTCTCCGGCCAGGAGCAGGTCTCCGCGATGCGCACCAGGGCGAGGGGATCGGACTCCGCCAGCGGACTGATCCCGAACCAGACGAGATGCGGCAGGTTGTGGTCATGGGCATCTTCGTCACGGGCCGCCAGGGCAGCCCCGAGAGCGGCGCGCTGGGCGAAGGGGAGGCGCTGCAGGGTGGAAGCGAGGGTGAGTCGCACCGGCGCGGAATCGTCCCGCCGCGCCATCTCGACCAATCGGGCAAAAAGATCGTCGGCGAGCGGAGCGGGCATCCGGTGCGGCACCGGACCGGTGAGGGTGTCGATGGGTTGTCTTTCCGTCAAGAACCGGATCGCCCAGACCCGCACATGCTCCTCCCCGTCGTCGAGGAGGGCGCTCCAGTCGAAATTTTCCTCCATGGCGTGCAGGTGCCACATCGCCCGGAGACGCGGCACCACGTCACCCTCCTCCCGCAGCATCGCGGAGAATAGCGAAGCGGCGCCGGGGAAAGTCCCTCCCCCGGCGAGATGGTGACGGATCCGTCGATCCAGCCACGGATCGGGATCTTTCATTGCCGCCGTCACCAGCGACGCGGTGAGGATCCCGTCCGGCGGCAGGATGTTTGCCTTTTTTCCCCCGCCGTATTGGATGCGGTAGAGGCGTCCGCTGGTGCGGTGGACTCCGGTGTGCTCGTGGCATTCCCCGGTGTCACTCCAGTCCAGCAGATACACCGAGCCGTCCGCTCCGGCCCGGATGTCGATGCCGCGGAACCAGGGGTCTTTGGTTCGAAAAATGTCGGGCTCGTGGCGCCCGAGGTAACCGCTCCCCTCGCGGTCGAGTCGCTCCACGTTGGTGCGGAAGCCGTGCAGGTTGAGGGTGAAGAGGCGGTCGTGGAAGCGCTCCGGCCAATCCCGTCCCTGGTAGATCATCATCCCGACATGGGCGTGGCCGCCGCCGAAGGCATCCGCCGCGCCATCGCGGGATTCGCTCCATTTCCCCGAGGTGTCGAAATGCCAGTGGTCGGCGTGCATGTCGAGCCGCTCGTAGAAATACGGATTGGGATCCGCGCCGGAACGTTCCTTGAAATGCGCTCCGGAGATGCCGTGCCAGAGATGTCCGTTGACCGTGTTGATGAAAAACAACTCGCCGTGACGATCCCAGTCGTGGCCCCAGGGATTGGTGGTTCCGTGAGTGACCATTTCGAAGACCTTCCACTCCGGATGAAAACGCCAGATCCCGCCTTTCATGGGAACGCGATCCGACTCCGGCGTGCCCGGCGCGCCGACGCGTCCGGGACAGGCATGTCCGACCCTGCCATAGAGCCAACCGTCGGGCCCCCAGCGGAGTCCGTTGGCGAAATTGTGGTAATTCGACTCCGCCACGGTGAAGCCGTCGAGCACCACCACCGGCTCGCCGTCGGGCACGTCGTCGCCATTCGCGTCGGGGACAAAGAGCAACCGCGGCGGGCACATCAGCCAGATCCCGCCGTGCCCCACCTCGACACTGGTCAGCATGCTCACCTTGTCGGTGAAGACGGTGCGCCGGTCCGCCACCCCGTCGCCGTCGGTGTCTTCCAAGATGAGGACCCGGTCCCGCATCGTGAGATCAAACCGGGTCGCCCGCTCGGCGTAGGTGTAGTTCTCGGCCACCCAGAGGCGGCCGCGCCCGTCCCAGGTCATCGCGATGGGATTGCGTAGTTCGGGTTCGGAGGCGAAGAGCGTCGCGGAAAACCCCTCGGGCAGATCGAACATTTCCAGGGCCTCTTCCGCCGGAGGAGGCTGCGCGTTTTTGTCCGGCTCGCTGTTCCGAATCCCGGGAAACTCCTCCGCCCCGAGGGAACCGAGCCAAAGGATCAGGAAAAGGACGTGGATTCTTGTGGGGATATCAGTCCGTTCGCACGGAAACGGGGAATGCATTTTCTCCACGGGCTAAGGTTTGGCGACGTAATCGAAGCTCTCGACATCGATCACGAGCGCTTTGGTAGAGCCGCCGCGGCCGAGTTCGACGAACCTGCCGCTCACTTTCGCGGCGTAAAAGGCACCGAGTTGGCGGAGGTGGCGGAAGTGAACCTCGCAGCGGATCCCGGTCTGCTCATCGAGCGGCACGGTGAAGGCGAGATAGATGGGAAAGGCGGTCGACTTGTCTCCGAAAAGAGTGATCGAATCTCCTTTCGTGAGGACGTCCTCGGCATCCAGCCGCAGGGCGTTGTCGTAGCCGATCGCCTCGGTTTTTTTCGCTTTGTCGAAAAAGTCGACGACCTGGCCGCGGGTCATGTAGACGTAGTCGCCGATGTGTTTTTTGAGCGTCTCGATCTTCGCCTCGACTTCGCGCAGCTTCGCCTCCTGCCCCGCCTTGAGCAGCGGACCCTGGCGGGGTTTGACCTGGAGATCCTGGCTCAGGCGTATCGTCTCGATCCTCCCGTCGGCACCGTAGCGGGCGTCGAGGTGATCGATGTAGAGGAGACGTGCGTTTTCCTGCACCTCGACGCGATACTGCCACGAGTAGTCCTTGAGCAGTTCGCGGTTTTTGTGGAGCACCTCCGAATAGATCAGAGCCCACTGCGCCGGGTCCTTGCTGGTCGAGATGGGTGCCTGCGCCGTCGCCTCGCGCGCACCGGGAACGAAAAAAACGACCACCGCCAAACTCAAGAGAACCCGCAAGAGGGTCGAACGGGAGAACAGGGAGGGTCGGACCGGGTTCACGCGAAATATCATGCGGCATTGTGCCTCAGCTGCGAAGCACTGGCGAGTTCTTTTGCGTCGGCGCATTCCCGCCGTCCTCGCCGCTCCGATCTTGTGGCAAGGTTCCCCCATCCATGACCACGCATCTGCCAGCCTTCTTTGTCGGACTCTTCGCCCTAGCCTTTCTCGCCCTGTCCCCCATCGCCTCGGCCGAGATCCGATCCGTGTATTTCGGCACCGGCGGACCGGGAGCGGAGGGCATCTACCGCGCCACTTTCGACACGGAGACCGGCAAGCTGACCGCCGCCACCCTCGCCCACAAGATCGACCGCCCCGGCTTCCTCGCGCTTCATCCTGACGGAACCAAACTCTACGCGGTCGCCACGCGCGAGAAGGAAGGGGGAGTGGCCGCCTACCACATCGCCGCCGACGGGGCGCTTGCGTTTTTCCATTTTGAACCCACCGGCGACGGCGGTGCGGCCCATCTCGCGGTGCATCCTTCCGGCAAATTTCTCCTCACCGCGCAATACGGCGGCGGATCGGTCTCCCTGCTGCCGCTCGACGGCGAAGGCAAACCCGGCCCGGCCACGGTGACGGAGCACGAAGGCGGCTCGGGCGTGGTCGAGCGGCGGCAGGATTCGCCCCACCCACACTGGTGCGGGTATTCGCCCGACGGAAAATACGCTTTTGTCCCCGATCTCGGCATGGACGGGATTGTCATCTACGCCGTCGATGCGGACAAGGTTGCCATCACCAAACACGGCTTTGCCGCGTCGGTTCCGGGAGGCGGTCCCCGTCACATGCGCTTTTCAAACGACGGAAAATTCATCTATCTGCTCAATGAACTGAGCCTCTCGGTCAGCGTCTTTTCCTGGGAGGCGGCGAACGGCAAGGCGACCCTCCTTTCCACCATTCCCGCCCTCAGCGAAGAAACAAAGGCAGAAGAAACCCACAACTCCGCCGCCGAGATTCTCGTCCATCCGACGGGGCCGTATCTCTATTCCTCCAACCGCGGACACGACACCGTCACCGTATACCAAATCGGCGGGGACGGGGCCGCGCTCGAGGTCATTCAGGTCCAACCGATCCGCGGTGCTTTCCCCCGCAACATCAACCTCGATCCCACGGGGAAATGGCTCCTCGCCGCCGGTGCCGACTCCCACACCATCGCCGTCCATGCCGTCGCACCCGAGACCGGCTTGCTGACCTACCAGCGCGGTTCGATCATCCAGGTTCCGGCACCGATCTGCATCCTTTTCGGAGCGGAGCAGTGAAGGGAGGCAGGGAAAAAATCGAGTCCTCCTGTTTTCCCCGCGCTTCCGGAAGAGCCGCCTCTCCCCCGCCATCGCGGCATTGCCACGCCCTCCGCGAAAGGTCACGATGAGGAATGACGAGGCCTTTCAGCATCCTTCCCCACCTCTTCCTGCTCACCACACTGGCTGCCTTCTCCGCAGAGGGACAGGTGATTTCTCCCGCAGAGGGACAGGCTGACAGTTCCGGGGCCGCCACCTATGTCCCCGAGCGGGTCGAGCTGATTCCGCTGCCGGATCACCAGGTCACCTTTCAGATCGACGGTCGCGAGGTGACACGCTGGCATTTTGATCCGAAATATCCCCGCCCTTTCTTTTATCCGTTCAACGGTCCTTCGGGCAGCACCCTCACCCGCATGGGGCATCCCGGGGCGCAGGACCACGATCACCACCGCTCGATCTGGTTTGCCCATCACAAGGTCAACGGACTCAATTTCTGGGCCGATGGCACCGGCACCGCGATACGCCAGAAGCACTGGTATCGCTACCGCGACGGCAAAAATGAAGCGGTCATGGCCTCGCACCTCGGATGGTATGATACCGAAGGGAAAGAGATCATGGAGCAGGATCTCGTCGCCGCGACTCTGCCGCTGGAAAACGGCGAACACCTCCTGGAGATCCAGATCACGATGCGGCCGACCGGGGGGCGGGAAAAAGTCACACTGGACCAGACCAACTTCGGATTTCTCGCGGTGCGGGTCGCCAAGAGCCTCAGCCACAGCTTCGGAGGAGGCCAACTCACCAACAGCGAGGGACTTGTCGGGGAAAAGGCCATTTTCGGGAAAACAGCCCGTTGGATGGATTATTCGGGACCCATCGCCGTCCGACGTGCAGACAGCGGATCGGCGCGGAGTGTCGCGACCGAAGGCATCACTTACTTTGATCATCCCGAAAATCCCCGCTACCCGACCGCCTGGCACGTGCGGTCCGATGGATGGATGGGCGCCGCTTTTTGCCTCGGCGAAGGATACACCATCACGAGGGAGGCTCCCCTGACCCTGCGGTATCTGCTCCACACCCATGCGGGTGCCTACGATACGGACCGGGCCGCCGTCGTGGCTGGGGCTTTCGCGCAAAGGCGCGGGTTCGAGATTGCCAAATCCAAACAACCCCACCGGCAGTTCGAAGTGTGGCGTCTCGACGAAAAACCCGCCGCCGAGGAGTGAGCGACCGCCGGAGGGAGGCGTCATCCCGTGCCCCTTGCCGGGCATTCGGCGCTTTCCGCCGGGGAAGGGAGGGGCCAAGCTTGTCCGTCATGACAACATCCTTTCCCGACCGCCGCCGCTTTCTCAAATCCGCCGGACTCCTCGCCGGTGCCGTGCCTTTCGGCTTCCCCGCGATCACGAGCTGCCAGTCGCCCAACTCCAAACTCAATCTCGGTCTCATCGGAGTGGGCGGACGCGGACGAACCCAGCTCAAGGCCGCGCTCGATGCCAAGGAACACATCGTCGCCCTCGTCGATGTCGATGAAAATCATCTCGGCAGTGCCCTCGAACAGGCCCCGAAAGCACGCAGCCACAAAGATTTCCGCGATTTTTTCGGCAAGATGGACGACATCGACGCGGTCATGGTCTCCACGACCGAGCACACCCACGCCTTCGCCACCCTGCCTCCGCTCCAGGCGGGCAAACACGTCTATTGTGAAAAACCACTTACCCGCGATGTCTTTGAAGCCCGCCACATGCAGCGTATGCAGGGCAACATGGGTATTGGCCACGTGCGTTACCCAACGGCGGGCAGCTCCAGCGCCTCTGAGGCCCAGCCTTTTTACGTCAACTCCCCGTACGGCATTACGC
>CAYLJC010000064.1:0-9787 GCA_964383345.1 uncultured Akkermansia sp.
GATACTCTGCATCCGGGTCAGGGCTTTGCCCTTCCCGGCGGCGAGGAGCGGATCCTTTTTCTGAATCCGCATCGCCGCCTCCATCGCCAGTTTCGAGAGGCGAACGTCGTTGCCGTTCGCCAGGGTGAAGCTGCGGTAGTAGTCTTCCAGCGCCTTGTCCCCGGCCTCTTCGGATTCGTAGACCTTGGCCCGGAGGAAAGCGACCTGCGCCATCTCGTTGGCGGGCATCTTCTTGAAATTCGGGGCGGGCAGCAGTTCGGCTTGTCCGGTGACCGGTTCCTGATAGGCCGCCAAGGCTTCCTTGAGCCCGGCGGTGTTCTCCGCTCCGAAGAGCGCCCACAGCTGGATCAACGCGTAGGGCCGCTTGTAGCTGTCGACGAGGACCCGGTTGATCGTCGCCGCGCCCGGCCGCTTCACGAGCTCGGCGAGAGAACCGTATTGGCCGGCCCGCCGGAGACTCTCCATCTGGTAAAAGAGGGCTTCGCTCGCGAAATTCTGCGGGGCGGCGTAGAGGATCGCGTAATCCGTGGCCACCTTTCCGAAGGCGGCGGCGGCCTCCTCGAATTTCCCGGCGGCGAAAAGCGCCCTCGGGGTTCCGAGCACCTCGGTGCGCTCTTCGTAGCGGATCAGCTTGTCGAGTCCTTCCCCGCGGAGCCTTGCGTACGGCATCAATTGCCCGGCGCCCCCCGAAGCGGTGGCGAAAAGGATCCCCTGCTCATTGGACCCCTGAATGTAGCCCTGCGGGTTTCCGCCCTGGACGAGACCGAGGGTGACCGGAGTCTCCCGCACCTGACCCGCGAGTGGGTTGGGGAACACGCACGGAAGCAGCGCGAGTCCGGTGAGAAACGTCAGTGTGATTTTTTTCATCGTGATGATTCGGTTCGGGTTCGCGATCTCAGTTGGTCGGAGCGATGCCAAGCTCCTGCAGGATCTGCTGTTCTTCGAGCGGGAGGATCTTGAGATCGTTTTTCATCTCCACAATGTCCCGGCGCAGGCGGGTGAGCGCTCCCGAGGGGGCGTCCTTCTCCTCATCGAGTTTTTGCCATTGGTAGATGTTTTTCAGCGAGAGTTTGTAAAGGGTGAGTTCCTTCTGCCGTTTCAGGGCGATGGAGAGCGGATCGGTCAGCGGCATCTTTTCGAAATCCGCGAGACTGTTGGCGATGTAGCGCTCCCAGGCCTGGGTGACCCAATCGTAGTACCCGGCGTAGGTCGAGAAGACGCCGAGATAGGCCAGGTTCGCCTCGACCGGCTCATTTAGAGCGTCGAGAACCAGTCCCATTTTGAAAAGGGCCTCGGCGCGTTTCTCTCGATTTTTGCTGAAAAAGTTTTTGTTTTTGTTGATCACGTCGAGGGCGGCAAGGGCGTCTTTCCACTCCTTCACCTTGATGTGCAGGTCGGCCAGATGGAGGTAGGCCGGTGCCTTGAGCGCCTTGGCGTCCTCGCTGTCATCGGCGATGATGCGGCGGAAGCGCTCCCGCGCCGACTGCACCTGGGCGGGATCGGTGGACCGCATTTCGATCTTTGCCAGTTCCATCTCCGCCGGTGCCTTGAAAGCCGCCGCCTCGGGATTGGTGCGCGCGAGCAACTCTTCGAAGTAGGGCACCCCGAGGAAGGGGTTGTCGCTCTCGGCGAAGTAGAGGCCGATCTGCTGCAGAGCGAACTCCGACAGATTTCTCTTCTCGAAAAGCCGGAGCTGCTCGAAGACCTCACCGATTTGTTTGTCGATGGCGGCGTACTCGGCCGACTCGCGGTCGATGCCTTTGCGGGATTCCTGCAAGACGATGACTTTTTGGATTTTCAGCCAGGTCAGGAGCGCCTGATTGGCCGGGTCCAGTCCGGGAAAGGCATCGAGGGTCGCGAGGGTTTTTTCCACCCCGCGGATTCGCACCGAAGCCTCGGAGTAGGAACCGATGGCCTGACGCAAGAGGGTCAGGTCCTGCTCCTCGGAGGGTTTCCCGCCGAGGTGGAGGATCATTTTCTCCACCTGCACCAGCCCTTCCTCCCCGCGTCCCGCGTCTTCGAGATGCTCCAGGGCGAAAATGGAAATCTGCGGTTCATAGAAGGTCCCCGAATACTCGGGAACGAAGGCGTCGTACTGCGCCAGCCCTTTCTCCATCAAGCCGTCCTGAAAATAAATATCGGCCGCTTTCCAGATCGCCTCGCCGACCGTCTCCCGGTGCGCCTCGGACCGATCCGGCTCGCTCGCGAGGGCGGCGACTCCCCCCTTGGCCGCGGCGAGATAGGCGTCGAGTCCGTCCTGACGCATCTTCGCCTTCAGATCTTCCTGCTCTTTGCTGAGTTGACTCGCCTGGATGATGAGGGCGTCACCCCGCAGGTTCTGGGCGCGACCCACCTGGACGGAGTCGGGACGCTCGGCCACGAGACGCTCCACGTTGGCCACGGCGGCGGGGTAGTCCTGCAGATTGAAACGGGCGATCGCCAGATCGGTGAGGACGTTGGCGAGGAAGCGCTCGGAGGTCGGGAATTCTTTCAGGAAATCCTCGTACTGCTCCGCCGCCTCGCGCATCTTGCCGAGGATGAGCGAGTTGCTGGCCCGGTGGAAAAGGACGATCTCCCGGTTGCCGCCCTCGGGGTAGGCACTGACGTATTCCGCGAAAAGCGGCTCGGCCTCGCTGTATTTCTGCTCCGAGTAGAGTGCCAGGGGATAGAGGGAGTCCGCCAGTTCCCGCTGCGGATCGCCGGTGGGATACCGCTCGCGGACCTGCTGGGAAATGCTGGTGACTTCGTCGAAGGCGCGCGCCGTGAAGAGCGACTGGAGCATGAAGGTGGACACGTTGTTCCGCAACGGATGCTCCTCGGGAATCTCGGCGGCGAACTTCTCACCGAAGTACTGCGCGGCGGAATAATCGCCCAGCGAGGAGGAGAGCCGGGCCGCTTCGTGCAGGATTTCCCCGCGGGGTCCCTGAGGCATGTCGGGATAGTGCTCGGCGAGATACCAGTAGATGACACGCGGCGCGTGGATGTTGCCGAGGCGCTCGTAGCTGCTCGCAACGAGGCGCAGGTTTTCCGCGTCGGGATGGACCTCGGCTTTTTCCCGCTCGTCGAGTTGTCCGATGATATGCTGGAACTGCGAGGGGATCCCCACCCCGATGGGTTGGCGGGCGAGGCTGAGATTGAGATCGGTGCGCACGTCCTCTATCGTGGGGACATAGGAAAAATAGCGGATCGCGAGGGTGTAGAGTCCGGCCTGGGCCGATTCAAACCCGAGCTTGCGAAGCCGGTCGTAAAACCCGAAGCGAAACTGGTCGAGTGGCTCCAGGCGGATGAGTTCCCCGTTCGCATCGAGGAAATCGTGCGCCCGATTCGAGAGTGCGTTGAGAGCGTCGTCGTCGGCCCCGGCCGCTTTGGCCTCCTCGATCCAGGCGAGACCAAGTTCCAGCACCCCCTGCATGAGGAATTGCGGAGTCACCTCCCAGGCCTCGCGATTGTCGAAGAGTTCCTGGATCGCAGCGACCCCTTCCTCCATCCGACCGAGTTTCATGAGCGAGCCGCCGTAGCGCAATTTGTAGCTGTTGCGGATTTGCGCGAGCTCCTCCTGGGGCGGGTTCGCCTTGAGGTATTCGTCGTAGAGCCGGATCGCTTCCTCGTGATTCCCCAACTGCGCTTCGCAGAAACCGAGCTGGAACCGGGCGATATTCTCCCGGGCGTTCGTCGACTTTACAATGGAATCGACCTCCTCGGCGGTTTTGTCCGCGTTGATGCATTCGGTGAAGGCTTTCTTGGCCTCCTCCCAACGCTGCTGGGGCAGCAGGGTCATGCCGTAGTCGAAAAGAATCCCGCCCGCCTGGGCACCGTAGTCTTCGAAGAGGGTCTCCACTCCGCCCGAAAGATCGAAGAGCCGGTCGAAGGTCTTCGAGGCTTCCGCCGGTTCGCCCGCCATGTTCAGTTCGACCGCTTTGCGATAGAGGCCTTCGACGCTGGCATCCTCCTCGTCCTGGGCCTGCACCGGGAACGAAAGCCCGAGGGTGAGAAACAATCCGATCACCGGAATCAGTTGCGGGGGGAAGGGAGAAAAATCGGTTTTCATTCGGAAAGAGAAAAAAATCAATGGAGGGAACCCACTCGCGTCCCGGTCCCCAGCGTACGTCTTAGCCATATCAAGAAAGCAGGACAAGCTCACGCTTTTTTTCCGCCGCGCCTCGGGATTTTTCCCGCGATTTTCCGCAATGGCGGGGAAACCCGTGCGCGGGTGGACGAGCTTACTCTTCCTTGAATCCGGTGATGGTGACGTTACGGATGTTGACACTTTTATCGGCGAGAGCGTTCAATACGTCGATGAACCGCTGGCTCTTGGCCGCGTCGTCTGCGGCGATGATGACCATGGGTTTGGAGTTCGTGAGCTTGGCACTCTCGGCGTAGGTCTTGAGACGGTCCAGCAACAGCGGCACCTCGCGAATCTCGGCATCGGTGTCGAGGACCTCGTCGTTGAGAACGATGTGCCCTGCGGCATTGACCTCCACGGTCATCTGATCGATCTCCACCTCCGCCGAGGACGCGCCCGACTGGGTCGAGGGCATCGTCATCGCGAGGTCCGCCTCGACCGGATCGAGGGTGGAGGTGACGAGGAAATAGATGAGCAACAAAAAGCTCAAATCGATCATCGGTGACATGTCCAGGACCGGATCCGGATCGGTGGGGGGAGGTTTGCGCGCCATGGGGGAAAATCAGCCGGAAATGTATTGGAGAGACCCTGAGGTTATGGTTCAACGGCGTAGCTGCCGAAAATCACCTCCACGACCCCCGCATCTGCCGCAGCCTGAACGACACGCTTCACCACGCGGGTGTCAACAGCGGCATCGGCGCGGAGGTGGAGACGGGGCACCTCGCCCTGTTCTTCGATACGCACCCGCCCCTCTTCCACGTAGGCGGTGATGGATTCCGTGCTGGTGAGCTCGATCTTGTCCTGCGCCCAGACGGACCCGTCCGTCAGGATGTTGACCACGATGCGTCCAGCCACCACTTCCGCCACCGCCGAGTTCGTGGCGATGGGAGGATTGACCCGCTTGTCGATCTGCACCTTGATGAGGTGTGAACTGACCATGAAGAAAATCAGGAGGAGGAAGGTCAGGTCGATCATCGGCGACATGTCCATTTCCAGGTCCGCCAGGCCCTCCCCACCTGAATTTCTCAGTTTTTTGGATGCCATGTCACTCGGTGTCTATCGATTGGAGAAGAAACGGAGCGGAAACTCAGGTCTCGGCGATGCCTTCGGGAACCCGTGCGAGCATCTGGTCGGCGTTGACGGTGGCCACCGCCGCATCCAGTCCCTGGACGACCACGTGCTGGGCGTCGCTGACGAGGCGGTTGAAGCGGTTTTTGAAAAAGTAGAACAAAAAGATACTGGGAATCGCCACGACGAGACCACCCGCCGTGGTGATCAGGGCGAGCGAGATGTTTTTCGCGAGAGCGCCGGGATCGGAACCACCGCTGAGGCCCATCGAATCGAAGGCGAGCACCATCCCGGCGACCGTCCCAAAGAGACCCAGCATCGTCGCGCCTTGCGCGATCACCGAGAAGTAGCCGATGAAAACCATCGGCCCGAGGTTCTCACGGGTTGAGAAATCCGCCATGGCGTCTTCCACCTTCTCGCGACCGAGGCTTTCCGGATCGGTCGCGTCGACCATGGGGTAGGCGCTCACGACCATGCGCCCGAGGTAAGAGGGATCCTGCGCGGCGGCGTCGATCGAACTTCGCACCCGCACCTCGGACATGTAGGCCAGGATGTCCTCCTTGAGTCCGGACGGGATGTATTTTTTCCGCGAAAGCTGGAGGCTCACGAACACCGCCAAGGTGATCATCCACAGCGAGAGAATCCCGATGGGAACCATGAAGACTCCGCCGCCGATGATCATATCCATCAGGGTCGTGGGCGCGGCGACCTCCTCGGCGGGTGCCGTCGCCGGAGCTTCCTGGGCCCAAAGTTCGGGGGCTGTCCAGATGAAAAGCACAACAACGCCGACGAGGAGGAGGCGGGTCTTGGATCGGAGGAAAGACATGGGGAAGGACATCAGTAGGGTTGATTAACTTTTGTAGAGTGAGAGCGCATCTTCTTGTCGCATTTCACGAAAACTGTAAAGAAAAAAATAAACTTTCAAAGGGAGACCATTTTTTCCGTCGCCCTCCGGCGTCAGAGTCGGCGACGCGCCGGATTTCACCGGGCAAATCCCAGCGCCTTCTTATTCCACTTTTTTGGTTCCCGGCCGCACCGCGGGAATCGCGCGGAGTTCGTCGGGGAGATCATCGGGTTCATAGACGGGAAACTGGATTTCCATGCAGGAAACGACGGCATAGTCCCCCACCATGGTCTTGCCGGAGCGGTTCACAAGCACAAAAACACCGGCGACCTCGCCGCCCTGTGATTCGATGAAGTCGGTCAGTTCGAGCAAAGTGCCGCCGGTGGTGATGACGTCCTCGACGAGGAGCAGGCGCTCGCCCGGATGGATCTCGAAGCCGCGTTTCAGTTCGAGCCGGTTGGTCGCCGGATCGCGCTCGGCGTAGATGGTGCGCGCGTGGAGGGCGAGGCCGACCTGCTGCCCCACGGGAACCCCGCCCATCGCCGGGCTGAGGACCACATCGATGCGCCCGAGCGCCTTCAGGGCCGCGACGCGTTGTTCGATCATCGTCTGCAACTCCCGCGGATGCTGCACGAGCTTCCCCTTTTTCACGTAATAGGCGGAATGTTTCCCGCTCGCGAGGACAAAATGACCCTGCTCGACCGCCCCGTAGTCCTTGAGCAGGGCGATGGTTTCTTCAGGCGAGGTTGGCAATTCGGTGCGCATAGTGTCGGGCTTTTTCAGAAAAGGAAAGATCGTCCCCGGCGTAGAGGATGCCACGCGAGACATTGACGACTGCGGGGGCGAGACGGCCCGTCCCACGCAGTACGTCGAGATCACCGCCCTGCGCCCCCAGTCCGGGAATGAGGAGCGGCACATCGGGCATTCCGGCGAGGACCCCGGCGGAGACATTGGTGAGACCGAGGACCAATCCGATGCCGCCCTCACCCGCCGGCGTCGCCGGAGCGTGGCGGGTCATGTCCCCGACGAGTTCGAAGACACGCCGCCCGTCGGCCAGCTCGCGCATCTCCAGATCAACCGCGCCGGGATTCGATGTCACCCCGAGAAGGTAAACCCCTTTGCCGGGATACCGGAGAAAAGGCTCCACCGAATCGTAGCCCATGTAGGGACTGAGGGTGACGGCGTCGACGTCCCAGTTCTCGAAATACGCTTTCGCATAGTGCTCCTGGGTCGTCCCGATATCGCCGCGTTTGGCGTCGAGGATAACGGGCGCGCCGAGGCTCTTGATGCGTCCGATGAGGGTCCCGATCATCTCGTATCCCCTCACCCCGAGAGCCTCGAAGTAGGCGATGTTCGGTTTGAAAGCCGCTGCGTGTTCCGCCGTCTCGTCGATGACCTGTTCACAAAAGGCCTGGATCGCGTCGGCCGATTCGTGCCGGTCGAGGCGGGGATCGATCCCGATACAGAGACCGCTCCCGGTTTTCTCAATTCTCTTTTGCAGGATTTCAGCGTAGGTCATCGTGGCGGCGGATCAAAGAGGGTATCGCCACCGACCGGACAGGGTTGGGTGCGCACCGCGCAGAGAAACGCCCGGATTGCCGGAAGGTTCAAGCACGAAATCCACCACTTGGAAAGTCCTCCACCCCGGGTTACGATGGCCGCCCTCCGTCGCCGCGCCTTCCGGCCCTCCATGTCGCCCGCCTCTTCCAGCCGATTGATCCCCGGTATTCTCTTCTTCGGAGGAGCGGCGGCTCTCGCGTGGCAGGTGATCTGGTCGCATCACCTCGGCATCGCCCTGGGAGCCTCGGCCCGCGGAGTCGCCCTCACCGTGGCCACCGCGATGGCCGGCATGACCCTCGGTTCCCTCGGCGGAGCCCGGTTCCTGCGGAGGCGGCGCTCACTCGACCCGGTGTTGCTCTACGGATGCCTCGAACTCGCCATCGGACTTTTTGCCCTCCTCCCCGGGAGCGCCGTCGAAGGGATCCAGGCGGTCGACGCGTGGGTTCATCGCGATTTTCCCAGCCTCGCCACCCCTTTTACAATTCTCGCCCTCGTGCTCACGACAGGCCCGGCCACCTTCGCGATGGGCGCGACTCTCCCGGTCATGGGCCTGCTCGCCCGCGCGGGTGGAAATCCGCTCTCGCGCCTCTATGCGCTCAACACGGCGGGCGCGGCGACCGGCACGCTCGTGGTCGCGTTCACCCTGATCCCTGCACTGGGACTGCGCCACGCCTCGCATTTTCTCTTTTTCACCCACCTCGTGCTCGCGCTCCTCTGCCTGGCGCTGTCCCGAAAAAAACACCGCGCACCCGACACGTCGGCGAACCGGGAGGACGCCATCTCACCGGCGCTTCTTTCCGAAAAGAAAACCGCCGGAGCAGGGTGGCTCGCGTTCCTCTCCGGCGCGGCCGCCTTTGTCCTGGAAGTGGCGTGGTTCCGCTCCTTGAAATCGGCCTGGTTCAGCACCGCCGACAGCCTTGCGGTGATGCTCTTTTGCTTTCTCATCGCGCTGGCCCTCGGAGCGGCCCTCGCACCCAAGTGGCGGGCCCGCTCCCTCTCCCTCGGGACTGCCTTCGCCGGAGCGGCCTTCCTCGTGCTCCTCGCGACACCGCTGATCGAACGGTTCGACTCCATCGCCCTGTTTCAAGAAGCGGGGGCCACGCGTCAGTTTGTCCGCCTCCTCGCCGGACTCCTCGTGATCGGCCCGCCGGTGGTGCTCATCGGGATCTCCCTCCCCTGTCTCCTCGACGAGGGACGGCGGCCCCGGGATTGGGCGCGGCTCTACGCGATCAATACGGTGGGAGCGGTACTCGGAGCCAACCTCGCCGCCTGGGTTCTCCTGCCGTGGATCGGACCGACCGCCACCGCCTCCGTCGCCGCAGGATGTCTCGTCGTCGGAGCGATCACACAAATTTCCTCCTGGAGAAATCGCGGCACTCTCGTCTGCCTTTTCGCGGCCTTTCTCGGGAGTGTTCATCTTTTCGCGAGGCGCACCCCGCACGAAGTCATCGGTGCGAGCCGGGTCATCGCCGGTCCTGTGGAGACTCTCGCGTTGCGCCACGGACCCGACGCCACCATCTCGGTGCTCGGTTTCGCGGGAGGCAAGGCGCTCCTCATCAACGGATTTTTCACCACCGCCGAAGTGAGCGATCCACGTTCGCACTACCTCGATGCGATCGGACGTATCCCCATGCTGCTCCATCCCGATCCGCGCCGCGCCCTCGTGATCTGCTTCGGCACGGGACAGACGGCTCACGCGGTGCGCGACGAAGGCCCGCAAAAACTCGACCTCGCCGATCTCAATGCGGCGGTTTTTGCCATGGCGGAGCACTTCGAGGCCAATCACGGGGTCCTCGAAGATCCCCGGGTCACTCCGCATGTCATGGACGGACGCGCCTGGCTGCGCCGCACCCCGAGTCGATACGAGGTGATCACTCTCGAACCGATGCCGCCTTTTTTCAGCGGGTCCAATTCGCTTTACTCGCGCGAATTTTACCGCCTCGTCCACGGGCAACTGGAACCGGGCGGCATCCTCGCGCAGTGGTTCCCGCTCCACCTCATGTCACCCGAACAGGCCAAGTCGGTCGCGGCGACGTTTCAAGATGTCTTTCCCGACGCGATCCTCTGGTTCGATCCGGACAGCATCAGCCGGAGCGGGCATTTTGACCAGGGAATCCTGATCGGACGCCGCCCGCCCGAGAACGGCTCCTCCCCGGCACCGCTCGGAAGCGACTGGCCGGGGCTGCGGCGCG
>CAYLJC010000065.1:0-9745 GCA_964383345.1 uncultured Akkermansia sp.
GGAGCGAACCACCCGATGCAGACACCGGAAACCAGTCCCGAGAAAACCCCCAGGAAATAACCGCTCATGAGGAGAAAAAGTGAATGCCATGTGCTTGTCCACAGCATTCCGCGATCTTCCATCATGTTTTGCAGCACCTTCGCCGGGCTCGGGAAATACGGCAGGGGCAGCAAGCGGAATCCCGTCGTGATGACTTCCAAAAGAGTCAGCAAAGCGATCCCCGCGACGAGGATGGGAGCGTTCCGGCGGAGCCAGGATTGCAGCCGGACGACCTTGCATTGCAGAGCCAAAAGCAGAATTCCGAGACCCAGTATTCCCCCGAGGAAGAGGGAGTAGACCTTTGTTTCGGCGGGCGGCTCCCCTCCCGATATTCCCAGATGCACACCCAGGGCGAGCGCTGTCGCGAGCGGAACGGTTGCCGCTCTCCGCCACGAGCACGAAACCGTCGGCGCGAGCCTCCCGGGAGCCGCCGTGGCGGGAGACTCTTTTGGATTGGCAACATCCATCGTCGGGGCGGTGGTGGGCGGGGGACTCATCTCACTATAGCGGAGGGGGCGGAACAACAGCTTTTCGCAAAAAGAGGGGCACCTATCGTGGCGAGTTCCCGCACGACCCGCTGCTCTTGATCGGGGGGGATCTGGCCGTCGGCGACTTGGGGCACCTCGAGGCTCTCCAGCCATTCGTCGGTCACTCCTTCGAATTCCACATAAATGCGCTCGGTGACCTCGGCGATGTCCGTCGCGGGGCTGAGAATGCCGATCTCCATCATGTCCCGGGCGGCGGAGCGGATCGCGTCGCGACCTCCGCTGACGCTCGGGGTAAAAGGCAAAGCGCCGAGGGCCTGGCTGTTTAATTCCGGATTGGAGGCAAGATACCCTTTCTCGATCGAGAGCCGTGCCGCCGCACGCGGGTTGGCCTCCACCCATTTCGCACCCTTCAGGATCGCACGGGTCGCCGCCGCACAAGCCGCCCGGTTGGCCTCGATAAATTTCCCATTCATCATGATGCTG
The DNA here is from genome assembly GCA_964383345.1 of uncultured Akkermansia sp. GTDB lineage: Bacteria > Verrucomicrobiota > Verrucomicrobiia > Verrucomicrobiales > DEV007 > Arctic95D-9. Next base: position 1,011 of record CAYLJC010000065.1, read on the forward strand.
CAGCAATATTCCTCCGCATAGGGCAAATCGACGCCGAGGTCGGCGATGTTCTTCACTTTGCCCTCGGCGAGCAGCAGGGAACCGATCGGTTCCGAAGTGGCGACCGCATCGACCTCGCCCTTCTGCATGGCGAGGTCAAGCTCTCCCGAGGGAAAAACCCGCCATTCGATCTCATTTTTGGGATCGATTTTGTGTCGACCGAGCACCCGATTGGCAAAAATGAACGGAGGGGTCCCCATGCCCGGCACCCCGATCCGTTTGCCCCGCAAATCTTCGACCGTCGAAATCGCGCTGTCCGTCGGCGCCTGGACGCGGAGGCATCCTTTGTGCACCCCGGCGGTCAGTTTCACATCCAATCCTTCCTCGATCGGTTTGAGAAACATCATGACCGGTTGTTGTCCCATGTGAATCCCGCCCAGTCCGAGGACATCTTTGAACTGCGACCATTCCACCCGCACCTTCTCCACTGCGAGTCCTTCCTCTTCAAAGAATCCGTGCTCCAACGCCACGAAAATCGGCGCCTCGCAGGTGATTCCCATATAACCCACCTTGATTTTGGTGAGGCCATCCGGAGTGATTTCAGCGATCTCCGTCCCCCTTTTGCATCCTTGTGCAAGGAGGGAGGCAAAAGGCAGGCTCAAAAGAAAATTTTTGCGGGAAATGCGAGTCACCATAGTAATGCGTAACCCAATACCGGCTCGTTATATGCCACAAATACATTTTGCGCATAAATCCGATACTTGTTCGGCATGGGAAAATCCGTTCAACGGGGCTACCCGGCGTCCTTGTCCTCGTCGTCTCCGTCCTGCATGCGGCGGCGAAATTCCTCATCGGAAATCCGCCAGCAGAGAATCATGCCGAGACCATCGGACCAGGCGGTGCCTTCGGCGGTTCGGTGGGGGAAGGGGACAAGATTCAAAAGCGCCCCGAACAGAGCCGCCACACAGAAGCTCTGGGCCGCGATCATTCCGATTTCAGGAGAGCGCCGGAGCATCGCCTCGGGTCCCAGGAAAGCGGCGATCAGGCCCACCGCAACCAACTCGATTCCGGGGCCGGCCGCGTAGATGAGAAACTGTTTCAGTCTCGGCGCGACAAGATCGGTGGGGCGGGGGAGGACAAAACCGGAAAGAGGCAAGGTGCGGAACTCAATCGGCGTACTCCGCACCGTCATCCGCGCCCGGACTCTGCCGTGCCCGATCGAGACGAGGAGAATCCGCCAACCCAGCGCCCTCGCCATGAGAGCGTGTCCGAACTCGTGCAGGACCAGGAGAAACACCCACGAGAGAAGGAAAAACGGCACGCTCAGCTTCGCCGGAGTGAAATCCCGCGCCAGATCCAGGAAGAGAAACAGGGCGAAGAAAAACGAAAAAATCACCAGCACACCCCACTCGTTCGGCGTCTGCGGGGAACGGTCGGGAGCGAGGAAAGGACCGTTCCCGCCTTTGTTGTTCTCGTTCATTCAAGAGGGTTGCCTGTGCTGTCCGACCCTCTTCACCCTCTTTTCAAGAATAGATCTCCGCCCCTTTCTCCGCAAATTCCCTGGCTTTTTCGGCCATGCCTTGCTCCAAGACCTCGCTTTCCTCGAGACCGAGTTTTTCGGCGTACTCGCGAACTTCTTCGGTGATCTTCATGGAGCAGAAGGTGGGGCCGCACATGGAGCAGAAGTGGGCGGTTTTGGCGCCTTCCTGCGGCAGGGTCTCGTCGTGGAAGGAACGCGCCTTGGTCGGATCGAGGGAGAGGTTGAACTGGTCTTCCCAGCGAAACTCGAAGCGGGCCTTGCTGAGAGCGTTGTCGCGGATCTGGGCCGCCGGATGTCCCTTGGCGAGATCGGCGGCGTGGGCGGCGATTTTGTAGGTCACGACGCCGTCGCGGACATCCTCGCGATTGGGCAGACCGAGGTGTTCCTTGGGGGTGACGTAGCAGAGCATGGCGCAACCGTACCAGCCGATCATGGCGGCACCGATGCCGCTGGTGATGTGATCGTAGCCGGGCGCGATGTCGGTGGTGAGGGGCCCGAGGGTGTAGAAGGGGGCCTCGTGGCACCACTCGATCTGCTTTTGCATGTTCTCCTCGATGAGGTGCATGGGGACGTGGCCGGGGCCTTCGTTCATGACCTGGACGCCCTTCTCCCAGGCGGTGGTGGTGAGTTCGCCCTGCACCTCGAGTTCTCCGAACTGGGCCCGGTCGTTGGCGTCGGCGATGGAGCCGGGCCGGAGTCCGTCTCCGATGGAAAAGCTGACGTCATACCGGGCCATGATGTCGCAGATGTCGGACCAGTGGGTGTAGAGGAAATTCTCCTTGTGATGGGAGAGGCACCACTTCGCCATGATGGACCCGCCGCGGGAGACGATTCCGGTCATGCGGGTCGCGGTGAGGGGAACAAAACGCAGCAGCACCCCGGCGTGGATCGTGAAATAATCGACGCCCTGCTCGGCTTGTTCGATGAGGGTGTCGCGGAACACCTCCCAGCAGAGATCCTCGACCCGACCGTTGACCTTTTCGAGGGCCTGGTAGATCGGAACGGTGCCGATGGGAACGGGCGAGTTGCGGAGGATCCACTCGCGGGTGGCGTGGATGTTTTTCCCGGTGGAAAGGTCCATGACGGTGTCGGCCCCCCAGAGGGTGGACCACTGCAGCTTCTCGACCTCTTCGTCGATGGTTGAAGCGACGGCGGAATTCCCGATGTTGGCGTTGATTTTCACAAGGAAATTCCGCCCGATGATCATGGGTTCGCTCTCGGGGTGGTTCACGTTCGCGGGGATGATGGCGCGACCGCGGGCGACTTCGTCGCGGACAAATTCAGGAGTGATGTGCTCGGGAATCTTCGCGCCGAACGGCTGACCGGGATGCTGGTGATGAAGGAGATTGCGGGGACCATCGCGATCCGTGACGGCCCGGAAAGCAGCCTCGCGACCGAGGTTTTCGCGGATCGCGATATATTCCATTTCCGGAGTGATGACGCCCTGTTTGGCATACCACATCTGGGTCACGGGATGTCCGGCCGAGGCCCGGAGGGGTTTGCGGGTGAGGCCGGGGTATTCCTTGAGCCGATTGTGCCGCGCCTTTTTCTCGTTGTAGCGCGAGGCGTGTTCCTCGGAAAGGTAACCGTTGTCTTCGGGTTTGACGGCGCGGCCCTCGTATTCGGCCACATCCCCGCGGGCGAGGATCCAGTCGCGGCGGAGCGCGGGGAGTCCCTGGGTGACATCACCGGAGAAGGCGGGATCTCCCCAGGGGCCGCTCGTGTCGTAGACGCGGACCGCTTCGTTGACCTCGACGCGACCGTTGGGATGTTTTGTCTCGGCGAGATCCACTTCGCGCAGGGGTACCCGCAGGTCCGGATGGAGCGTGCCGGGGACGTAGACCCGGCGGCTCCCCGGAAATACGTCGGCGACACTGCGGGGTTCACTGGCGGCGGTGGTATCGTTCGGACTGATCATAGGGAAGAAAGAAGAGGGTGGGAAGTGGAGGGAAAGAGGGTTGGGCGGGGGAGGCTCCAGGGTCCCCCCGATTCGACGGACCTCCGCCCTCGCAACCACCGGGGATTCCGGCTTGCACTCGTGGCGGTCTGGTGATGGAAGAGGAAACTCATAGGGTGACTCCCTGCGGCAGCATTACCTGCATCAGGTTCGAAGGGTCTTGCCATAAGGCGATCTCAGCGAATAAAACTCGCTCCCCTGTCAGAACAGGTTTCAGAATACCGGATAGGGAGGGAAGGTCAAGGCCGGGAGCGCATCGATGCTTTTTTCAGGCTTGCTGATATTCGCGGGATGAGGAAAGTTGCCCCCGCTTCGTCCCAAGAAAAGCCGTGTCGGGACGTTACCTATTTGTTCATGCGCTTGCTCGACCGCTACATCGCCCGCCAGGTTTTTGTCTCCGCTCTCTACGCGGTGGCGGTCATCATCATCATTCTGGTGTTGGGAAATGTCTTCAAGGAAATCCTCCGGGAGCTGGCCAAGCGACCCGAAATCAGTCTGGGATTTGTCCTGAAATTCATCCTTCTGGTGATTCCCATCTCCATGAGTCTGGCGATCCCGTTTTCCTTTCTCACCGCGATCCTGCTGACTTTCGGTCGACTTTCAGCGGACAGCGAATTTGTCTCCATGCGCATGGCGGGGCTCAGCATGTGGCGGATCTGCCTGCCCGTCGCGGTGGTGGCGCTCTTTTTCACCGGAATCTGCGCCTGGGTGAACCTCTCGATCACACCGGCGGCCAAGACGGCGATGGAGGGGATGAAGGATTCCTTCCTCAACCGGATGCAACTCGAGCCCATGCTCCTTTTTCCGGATCAACAGGTCATGAGTGAGCTGCCCGATCATCTCGTGTTCGCCAAAAAAGAAGACGGCATCCTCAAGGGGCTGCAGCTCATCAAAATGGAGAACAACATCCCCATGGCCATCGCCGTCGCCCGCGAAGCGCGGGTCCGCGTCGAGATGGACACGGAAAGCCCCGAACTCGTCCTCGACATGACGGATGTGAATCTCATGGTCAAGGGCGACGAGGGCACTTTCATGGATTCCTCCCAGCCGATGTTCATGACGGCGGGTGCGGCGGGAGTGGCGATAGGCGATTTCAAGAAGCGCGGCGAACAGGCCGTCATCAAGCCGGACAACGTCCCTCTTCTCACCCTCATGGAGTTGGCCCGCGATCCGGAACTCGCTTCGGAAGACCGCGCCAGCTACCGCACCGAGCTGAGCATGCGTTTCGCTTTTTCGGTTTCATGCCTCACCTTCGGCCTCATCGGAGTTCCCCTCGGGATCACCGCACAGCGACGCGAGAGCACCGCCGGATTCATTCTCAGCATGGTCATCGCGGTGACCTATTATGTGATGCTGACGATGGCGCAGATCGTGCAAAACCGCGAGGACCTCTACCCGCATCTCCTCGTCTGGGTGCCGAATCTCCTCTTTCTCGCCCTCGGAATTGCCATGTTCGTGAAACTGGCGAAGAAATGAGGAGATCCCGAGGCGACCGATCTCAAAGGGTCGTGCCGGAGAGCACTTCGAAGCCTTTCATCAGGAGAGTGAAGAAGAGAACCCAGGAGAGGAAGTTCAGGACCAGCACCATGAGGACCGTGCCGACGATGAGGAAGACGGGCCACCAGCCTCCGGGTTCTTCGCTGCCGTCCTCGCTCTCGAGATAGGCATTGAGGAGGCGGTAGTTGCGCGAGTTCGATTTGAACCAAAAGGAGAACAGGTCTCCGACGACGGGGATGGCGCCGATTCCGGCGTTGCAAAGCATGTTCCCGCCCATGCGAACGAGAGTTTTCACCGGCAGGCCTTTTTTCCCGGCCTCGCCGAGGATAAGTGTTCCGATGATCGTCGCGACGGTCTCGCCGCCGTAGGGGAAGAGTCCGAGGAGAGGGTCGATGCCGAAACGCAGATTGGTTCCGGGAATGCGGATGCATTCATCGAGCAACCACGACACCTTGCGGGAGGTGCGCGCTTTTTTGACGAGAGCGTCGCGCAATTCGGCGGCGGAGAGGTCGCCGTCCGACGGGTTGCTTTCCGGGCTGGGAGGTTTTGTCGCCATGGCTTTGGATCTTTCCGCTCCCAGGAAAGAAGCAGAAACCTCGGCGGGAATCCACTTCCTTTCTCATTTGATAATGAGTTTCATAGCGGTGCGAAAGCTCGCAGCGATTTGCTGAAGGGTAGTGAAGGGATTCAGGGACTTGATAGCGGTGGCGGTGACTGCGCCCGGCGGAGCCAGATGGGAATCGAAACGACTGCGAGGAGCGCCGCGAAGTAAAACGCCGTTGTCGCAAAGCCGAGTTTGGTGGTCAAGGTGCCCACCAGCGGATAGGTGATGCCCCAGCCTGCATGACTGAGCGCGAAATGTGCGGCGTAGATGTGCGGGCGTTGTTCTCCGGCGCTGTTGGCCCCGAGAAGTTCGCTGCCGCGAATACCGAGCGTGCTGTAAGCGGTCCCGATGAGAACCCACGCCACGACGACTGTAGCGTAGGAGGGCACGGAACCCACGACCACGAGGCTGACCAGCATGACCGGGGCGGCCAGCTTTACCATCCCATCCCGGATATGTTCCATTTTTCCGTAGAGGGCGGCTCCTGCCGCCGACCCCAATCCAAAAACCGTCATGACCCACGCGTAAGCGGAGTCGCTCAGGCCAAGATCGTTTTTCACGAAGTCGACAGTGGCGACGATGACAAAAGCTCCGGCGATGCTGACTTGCAGGGCCAGCAGCAGGGACCGGCGCAATGGTTTGCGCTGAAGCATGGCCTTGATTCCGAAGACTGCCGAGGTTTCCGGCTTCTTTGCGGTCGCCGCAGCCGCGCCCAACCGTGGCAGGCCGAAGAGGAGGGCGGCGCTGATGAGGAAGGTGATGGCGTTGGCGATGAAGTTCCCTTGAAAACCGACCAGCGCGATGATCACCGCCGCCAGTGACGGGCCAAAGATGTTCGCGGCATCGTAGGCGATGGAGCCGATGGCGAGCGCACGCGGGTATTGCTCCGTGGTGACGACATCGGGAATGACCGCCCGATAGATCGGCGTGAAGATCGCGGAGCCGAAATTGAGGAACACCGCGAGCACGTAAATTTGCCAGACGGCATCGACGAAGAAGAAGCCGACGACGACAAAGACGCGCAGGATGTCCGAGGCCACCATCGTGGTGCGGGCACCCAAGCGAGCCGAAACCAGCCCCGCCCACGGCGAACAAATGAAAATCACGACAATGCGGATGGCCAAGGTGAATCCGAGCACGGTGGAGGCCGAGGTGCCGACGAGATGATGGGCGAGGAGACCGAGCGCCAGGGAGGTTAATCCAGCGCCGACAAGACTCAGGGTATGTGCCCAAAAGAGTTGCTGAAAAACGCGGTGACGCCACAGGGATGAAGAAGTGTTGTCCATGGGAAGCCGGGAATTTTCAGGTTGCGGTCGGGCGTTCAAAAAACCGCGAATTGGGCGGCGGTCAGAAAATACATGGGCAGCTTTTCCATTGGCGCTTTTTGTGAGGTCGCCCGCCCCCCGCTGGCGACTAGCTGATACCAGCGAACGGGATAGTTTTCCTCGCCCGGCTCGGTGGGCCGATTTCGTTCCCATCGGATTTCAAAATCCGCTTCACGCAGGATCGCGGGATAGTTGTGGGAAAACGCGAATTCCAGACCGTAGGGGAAGGACTGAGGCTCCTGGCCGAGGTCGTGGTCTGTTCCGATGGATTCGGTGACGGCGACGATGCAGGGAGAACAGAGCGAATGGAATTCAGCGAAGACCGCGGCCAATTCGTCACGCAGGAGGTATTCGAGAACGCCACCGTTGGCCATGAGGATGGTTCGCGGAGCCGGGTTTTCGCGCAACCAATCGAGCAAATCGCCGTGGTGAAAGAAAAGTTTTTCCGAGCCGTGGTGAGTCTCGCGGCATTTCGAAATCTCTTGCTCATTGAGATCAACACCGTGGAATTCGGTGATCCCGTCGAGACGTTGCGAAAGCCATTCCAGGAGTTTTCCATCACCGGAACCAACTTCCACGAGACGCACATTTCCTTCTCCGAGGGAGGGCAGCAATTCCTCGATCCGTTCGACAATGACGGCGTGGTGACGGAGAAACAGGTTTTCAAAACGGTCGGCATAACCGTCGTAGAATTCCTCTGAAATCGTCGAAGACCAATAGTCGGTGAAAAAACGGCGCAGGGCTTCATGGTCACCGCGCTCCACTGCTTCGGTGAGGAGTGCGTTGCGCACCAGTTTTCCCGACCAGTCCCAAGCCGGATTGAAGGGGTTTCGGGAGACCTGTTCGGCAAGCCGGGGGCGCAGTCTTTTGATGATCTGGCCAAAGATGGCCTTGGTACGCCGGGAGGCGGGCAGGTCTGAGAGGGATCGGTAGGTTTTCATAGAGTTGCAATCACAGTGTGGCTGGAGTCCGCCAAGCGGTTAGTGAGGGGTGAGGACCGCCGCCAAACCCGTTGGATTTGACGGCGGCCTAACGAACTCCGGGATGCTTTACTCGGGCAGTTTTGCGTTGGCGACGTTGTCAGGGTAGAGCTTCTTCAAGGTGGCGATGGTCTCTTTGACACCTTACACCGCGTCGGTGGCATCGTCGAGCTTGCGGGCGGCATTGGCAGCGTGGATCGCCTGCAAGTGCTTCACCAAGGTCTCCACGAGCGGGGCAACTTCCGCCTCCTTGCCGCCGGATTGGGCGGGCAATCCTTTCGCCAATTTGGGATAGGCACGGGTGATTTCGTCAACGGCCTCGTAGGCTTTGTCGGGCACGGCTCCGTCCAGTTCTTTCTGGTGTTGGTTGAGTTCCGCCCAAATGCCTTCGGCGGTGGCGGGGACTTCGATGTTGTCGCCGCTGCTGGCATTCCCGCTGTCGTCCAGATAGGCGGGTTTTCCCGATTCCGCTTTTGCCGGATCGTAGTTGAGGCGCAGGGTGATGGCCTTGCTGTCGGCAGCCTCCTTCAACTGGATGACGATGTAGTAGGGTGCTCCCGAAGGGACCTTGGAAGTGACAAATTTGCCGTCCTTCCGTTCCACGTCGAGCTTCTTGGCGGCCCTGCGAGGCCCGGCATTCACAGTGACGCTCTGTTTGCCGATTACAATGGGTTTGCGGTCTTTGTCGAGCAAGGTGATTTCGGTGTGTCCCTCCTCGTTGACGATGATCTCGACCCCCTCGGGTGCCTTCCCGCCGGGCCTGATGTCCAACGTCTTCCGCGGCTTCGACGTCTGCCTGATCGCCACCGCGCCGATGCTGCTGGGCTTCTCGCCGCTGTGGTCGCTGGCCATC
>CAYLJC010000066.1:0-9684 GCA_964383345.1 uncultured Akkermansia sp.
CCTGCATGATGGGTTCGGACGATCCCGCCACCATCATGAGAAAATCCTGTTCCCCCCCGCTGTTCGCCGAGAGATGCACGACCTCGGCCTCGAGAATGCGGGCGACATTGTCCGTGGACGTGGTCACCTTGCGGGCGAGATCGCCCTTTTCCCGCTCGGGAATGAGGAGGGCGAGGAGATCCTGCAGGGCGAGCATCCCGGTGAGAATGCCTTTTCCGTCGACCACGGGCAGGCTGCGGTAGTTGTTCGCCGCCATCACGCGGTAGGCATCGATGACGGAGTCGGTCGCCACGGCGGTGGAGACTTCGCGCCGACAGATGTCGCCGGCACGCAGATGCATGTCGCTCATCAGTTGCGGGCGCGTCACTCCGGCGACTTGCAGCACCCATTCGGTGCGGGCATTGGGCGGGCCGCAGCAGGCGGCGACTGCTTCGGGGATTCTGGTTTTCCGCAGGAGATCCGCATAGGCCAGCGCCGAACAGATCGCGTCGGTGTCGGGGTTCTTGTGGCCCATGACCCAGGTGGGACGGGCGCGCTTGGAAGAGATGGGGGAGGGGGTGCTCACCCGCCTATATTCCGTCATCCTGACAGGGTTTCGACTAAAATGTTCAGGAGATTGTCTCAGGAAAAATAATCGGGCTCCCCGCCCGGTTTCCACTTGATATTGCAACCGGTGCTGGGATACCACGGCGGCGGGGTCGCTTTTCCGGAAAGCAGGTTCTCCACCGCCGCGGCGAGGTCCGAGCCGGTGGGAATTTCCCCTTTTCCGGGGCGGGAATCGTCGAACTGTCCCGCGTAAGTGAGGCGACCTGCCCCGTCGAAAAGATAGAAGTCGGGCGTGCAGGCGGCGGCATAGGCCTTCGCCACTTCCTGGGTCGCGTCGTGGAGATAGGGGAAACGCCATCCGTGGTCGGCGGCGAAGGCCCCCATTTTTTCCGGGGCGTCGGCCGGGTAGCGATCCGTGTCGTTGGCGTTGATCGCCACCGTGGCGATGCCGTCGCCCGCGATTCGTTCGGCGAAGGTTCCGAAGGCTTCCGCGAGGTGGACGACAAACGGGCAGTGATTGCAGACGAAAGCGACGAGGAGCCCCTTTTTTCCGGCGAGCAGATCCGACAAGGCGTGGATCCCGCCCTCGGAATCGGGCAGGGAAAAGTCGGGGGCGGGTGTGCCGGGTTTCAGAAAAAAGGTCGAGGGAACTTCCGCCATGAGAGGAATCAGGATGGATTGGGGAGGGGAGACGAATCGGCGACGCGGACAAATCTTTTTGCGTGCGGCCTTGACAAGATAGCGGATCGCGCCTAAAAGTCCCGTCCTTTTTCCAATCCAAAATTTCGACGCTGAGATGGCTACTGTAGAAGTGATTTTAAAACAAAAGATCGAAGGACTCGGCGCTGAAGCTGATGTCGTGAAAGTGAGGCGCGGTTTCGCGCGGAACTTCCTCCTTCCCCAGGATCGCGCCTACGAAGCGACCAAGGCGAACCGCCGCCACGTCACCCATCTCAAGGAACTCCGCGCCAAACGCGAAGCCGAGGAACTGGCCGAGGCGGAGAACACCGCTGGCAAGCTGAAGAAGCTGCGTCTCTCCATCGAGCTTGCCCTCGGGCAGGCCGGAAAAGCCTTCGGTTCCATCACCACCACCGACATCGCCACGCTCATCAACGAGAAGAGCAAACTCAATATCGATCGCCATCAACTGGTTCTCGACGCCCCGATCAAGACGCTCGGCAGCTACGATATCCCGGTGAAACTCCACCCCTCCGTCGAAGCGGCGGTGACCGTGCGGGTCATCGCGCCCGAGGGCCAGGACGGGGACTCCGACGAAGAGTGAGCGAGTGGCAAAAAAGCGATCCCGCGAGGAATCGCTTTGCGAAAAAGCGGGCGGTTTGCTTAACTGGCAACCCGCCTTTTTTTTGCGTGCGCACAAACGAGGTGCGCACGTGAAACCCCCGTTCCTGTTCCCCTTCCGACACCTCAACCGTTCCCCTTCCCATGCCCGATTCCAGTCCCGCCGCAGCCGGAGGCCTCGCCTATTCCAAAGGCGGTGATTCCCTCAAAACCGGTCCCCACAACAAGCGGGGAGAGGGCAAGAACTTCCGCCGCGCCGGCGCGGGCGAAGATGCGCTCAAGTCCATGCCGCTCAACGCCGATGCCGAGCGCGCCGCCCTTTCCTGCATGCTCCTCGATCCCGTCACGATCATTCCCAAGGCAATCGAGCAGCTCAGCCCCGGTTATTTCTACATCCCCGCCCACCGCATCATCTTCGAGACGCTCCTCCACCTCTACAAAACCCGGCCCGGAGGCAAACTCGACCTCATCGTGCTCAATACCGAACTGGCCAACCAGGGCAGCCTCGATGCCGTGGGAGGGCCCAAGACCATCGCCGACCTCCTCGACGATGTCCCCACCACCGCGCTGTTCGACGACTACGCCGAGTTCCTCAAAGAAAAATTCATCCTTCGACGGGTCATTCAGGATTGCACCGAATGTGTCACCGAGGCCTACGACGGTCCCGAGAGCTCGACCCTCTTCCTCGATTCCGTGGAGAAAAAAGTCCTGCGCATCCGCGACGAAACGACCCGGGAAAAAGGCATCGAAGAGATGCGTACCCATGTCCTCAAGGTCATCCAGTCCATCGACGACATGTACAACTCCGACGGGAATTCCGGGGGAATCATGACCAAATTCGTGGAATTCGACAACATGACCAACGGATTCCACGGCGGAGAGATGATCGTCATCGCGGCGCGTCCCTCCATGGGCAAAACCTCCTTCGGGATGAATATCGTGGAGAACGTCGCCATCGCGAAAGAAGGCTCCCTGCCCGTCGCCGTCTTCAGCCTCGAAATGACCTCCGAATCCCTCGTGCAGCGACTCCTCTGCTCCCGCTCCAAAGTCAAAATGCAGAAACTGCGGGGCGGATTCCTTTCCAAAAGTGATTTCCCGCGGCTCATGCAAAACGCCGGACAACTCGCCGAGGCACCCATCTGGATCGACGACACGCCCGGCCTCACCATCAACGAACTTCAGGCCAAAGCGCGGCGTCTCAAGCAGCAGCACGACATCCGCATGATCATGATCGACTACCTCCAGCTCCTCAAAGCGCCCGACGTGGCGCGGAAAGATGGGCGGGAAAAAGAAATCGCCGAAATCTCCGGCGGCATCAAGGGCATCGCCAAAGAACTCGACATCCCCATCATCGTCCTCGCCCAGTTGAACCGCAACCCCGACTCCCGCGGCGGCAAACCGCGCATGAGCGATCTGCGCGAATCCGGTTCGATCGAGCAGGACGCCGACCTCATCGGCCTGCTGATGCGGGCCGAAGTCTACGCCGATGAAGAGGAAAAAGAAAACCTCCACGGCGAGGCCGAGCTGATCATCGCCAAACAGCGCAACGGTCCCACCGGAGAAGTGCCTCTGACCTTCAACGCGGAGTTCATGCGCTTCGAGAACCGCGCCAAGACCGACGAACATTGAAGTCCTGCCGACGGCGTCGGGTCCGTTCCATCCGGGCGGGGGGGCCCTTGTGGGTAGGACCGGCGCTGCCTACGCCTCCGCCGTTCCCGCCGTCTTCTGCCAGCCTCAGCCCGCCAGGCGGCTTCCTGGCTCATCGGCCCGGGCTTCCCTAAGGGCTTCGTCGGGGCTTGGAAAAACTCCTCTGTGCCGGCGCTGGAACCACGTTCGGTCTCCCGGGAGGGACGCGATAAAGGACTTGGCTTTATGGGACCGGAACGGGAGGGTGGAAACGTGGGATCGGGACATGGCACGGTCCGAGCGATTGGTATCCGTTGTCTGCCATCCCACGTTGTCTGCCATCCCATTTTCTGAAGAAACCGCCCCCTATCATGGAAAAAACATCCTCCCGCAGAAATTTCGTCAAAGGCGTCGCAGCCACCGCCGCCGCTTTCCAATTCCAGGTCGTGCCGAGTCGCGTCTTTGGTGCCAATGACAGGATCACTCTCGCGGGGATCGGCACCTCCGGCAAAGGAGCCAGTGACATTTCCGGATCGGCCGGTGCCGGTTTCCAGATCACCCACCTCTGTGACGTGGTCGATGTGGACAAATACCCCAATCTCGGCGGCGGTTGGGTCAAAACGCGCGCCGATTATCCCGATGCCAAATTTTTCGACGACTGGCGCGAGATGCTGGAGAGCGAGGGCGACAAGATCGACGCGGTCACGGTGTCCACGCCCGATCATGTCCACGCCCATGCCTCGGCCGCGGCGATGAAAAAAAATTGCGCCGTCTACTGCCAGAAGCCGCTCACCCACGGCATTTGGGAAGCGCGCATGCTCGCCGACCTCGCCGCCAAAACCGGCGTGGTCACCCAGATGGGCAATCAGGCCCACGCCAACGACCACATGCGCCGCGTCGTTGAACTCGTCCGCGCCGGGCTCATCGGCGACATCGTCGAAGTCCACGCCTGGACCAATCGTCCGATCTGGCCCCAGGGCATCCCCGCCTGGCCCGAGAAGGAATCCGTTCCCTCCCATGTGAATTGGGATCTCTGGATCGGTCCGGCCCCGTTCCGCGATTACAGCCCGAAGATCGCCCCCTTCAAATGGCGCGGCTACTGGGATTTCGGAACCGGTGCCCTCGGCGACATGGCCTGCCACATCATGGACATGAGCTTTTGGTCCATGGACCTCGGCGCCCCCGTGAGTGTCTCCGCCGTCAGCGCCGACGGACGGGGTGCCCAGAGCGATATATCCCCGCCGACCTGGGCGACGATCGAGTACCAATTTGTCGCCAAAAACGGCAAACCCATCAAATACATGTGGTACGACGGCTACAAGGACGCGGTTTTTAATCCCGAAAAATGGGCGCTGGAGAGCAAAATCGACGGAGGCAAAATTCGCGAACCCAACACGCCTCCCGATGAAATCCTCGAAGGGATGAATTCGACCGAGTCCAAGGGCTACGACAGTCTCATCGTCGGCAGCAGCGGCAAGATTTGGTTCAATCGCAGCAAAAACACCTGGTTCGTGAAACCCGGTCATCTCATGGACGGATTTGACTATCCCGAGCCCTCCATCCCCCGCGCCCGCGGAGAGAATCCGCACAACGAATTCTACGACGCCATCAAAGCGGGCGATCCCGCGCTGCCGCAGTCGAAGTTCGCCCAGAGCGGACCTTTCACCGAAATGGTTCTCCTCGGCAATCTCGCGGTGCGCCTCAACAAAAAGGTCGAGTGGGATTCCAAAACCCTCAGCTCGCCCAACTGTCCCGAAGCCGCTCCGCTCATCAAGCGCGAGTACCGCGAAGGCTGGGCGCTGGAATCCTGATCGGGAGCCGCCCTCTGTTTTCGAAGCGGGAGTCCTTTACGGACCTCGCTTTTGCGTTCACCTTCGCGGCATGAAATGGATCCCCGCCCTTGCCGCTTGTTTTCTCCTCGGTGCCTGTGCCAAGGCACAGGAAAAGGAACTCTCCCCGGAGGTGGCGAAACAGGTCATGGATGCTTTCCAAAGCGCGGATTACGACACGGTCATCGAACTGACTCCGGGAATCGAAGGGGAGAGCAAGTGGGCGCGCGTCCGGGCGACGGCTCTGCAGCGCCGCGGGGAAGAGCGCTTTTTTGCAGGCAAAATCGCGGAATCCATCGCCGACTTTGATGCTTTCGTCGCCCTCTATCCGGAGCAGGATCCCCATCACTGGCAACGGGGACTCTCCTATTATTACGCGGAAGAATACATAAAGGGAAAAGCCCAGTTCGAGCGCCATCAGACCGTGAACACCCAGGATGTCGAGAACGCGGTCTGGCATTTTCTCTGCGCGGTGCGGGCACCGGGCGGCAGTCTCGAAGCGGCGAGGGAGAAACTCATTCCCATCGAGCGAGACTCGCGCATCCCGATGAAAGAGGTCCACGATCTTTTCGGCGGGCGCGGCAGTGTCGAGGCGGTCCTCGCGGCGGCAAAGGCGGATGACGACGGCGTTCTTTCCGACAGCGAACGCAATCACCTCTGTTACGCCCATTTGTATCTCGGTCTTTATTTTGAAGCGACGGGGGACGCGGCGAAGTCGTCCGAGCACATCCGGCTGGCCGCCTTCACCTATCCGATGGAGCATTACATGGGAAAAACCGCACGGGTGCACGCGCTCCTGCGGGGCATCCGGGCATCGCCATGAAACCGGCGTCGCCGCTCATCCGTCCGGCTGGCCGTCCGAACATTTTCCGCATCCCGCACTGGAAATTTGCGGAAATGCCGCTACCTCTCCTCCCATGACACCACAGGAAAAAGCCACCGCACTCGGAATCGACCTTTCACCGCTCACCCCCGGATATCTCAATCTCTGCATTCGCAGCGGGAACCAGCTCATCACCTCGGGGCACGTCAGCGACCTCAAGGGCGTGCTCGGAAAGGACCTCACCGTCGAGCAGGGCTACGCCGCCGCGAAGGATTGCCTCGAAAAAATCCTCCGTTCCGTCCACCACACCCACGGCACCCTCAACGGGCTCCGTTGTCTCAAGCTGTTCGGCTGCGTTTATTCCGCCGGTGATTTCACCGACCAGCATCTCGTTATCAACGGAGCCTCGGATCTCATCCACGAGATCTACGGCAAGGATGGCGACGGTTTCCACGCCCGCAGCGCCCTCGGTTTCGCCGCCCTTCCCACCGGAGTGGCCGTTGAGATCGAAGCGATCTTCGAAGTCCTCTGATCGGACACGGACGGACAACACACCCTTTTCCCGCCGATAAAAAGAGGCGGGAAAAGGCACCAATGAGACGGAAACAGGCACGTTAATCCGTCCTCCGCTCCGGTTGATAGTCCGGGTCGGCGTCCTAAGTTTGTTTATCCCGTGATGAAGTCTCGTCTTTCTTCTCCTTTCACCCTCGTCCGAAGCCGGACCGTGGTTTTGCCCCTGCTGTCGCTGGCTGCGGTCGCCGCATCGGCGTCGGCGTCGCCGCTTTTTGAAAAAGACGTGCGTCCCATCCTCAAGGCCCATTGTTTCCACTGCCACGGGGAGGACGGGGAGAAAAAAGGCGGGCTGGACGTCCGCCTGCAGCGTTTTCTGATGGAAGGCGGCAAGGGTGGCCCGGCCATCGTCGCGGGAAAACCGGGGGAGAGCATCCTCCTAGATGCTCTTAAAAGCGGCGAGATGCCCAAGGAAAAACCCAAGCTCTCCGACGCCGAGATTTCCACGATAGAGCAATGGATTCTCGCCGGGGCAAAAACCGCCCGTCCCGAACCGGAAACGCTCGGCGAAGGACCCGTTTTCACCGAGGAGGAGCGCAACTGGTGGTCTTTCCAGCCTATCGACAAACCGGCGCTTCCGGCAAAAAGCGATCCCAAATCGCGCAACGCCATCGATGCCTTTGTCGCTGCCAAACTGACCGAAAACAAACTCGCTTTTTCCGCCGAAGCCGATCCCGTGACCCTGATCCGTCGGCTCAGCTACGACCTCGTCGGCCTGCCTCCGACCCCGGAGGAAGTGGAAACCTTTGTCGCCCGTTCCGCCAAGGACAAGGACGCCGCCTACCTCGAACTGGTCGAGAAGCTGCTCGCTTCGCCCGCCTACGGGGAACGGTGGGGACGCCACTGGCTCGACATCGCGGGCTACGCCGATTCCGCCGGCTACACCGAGAAGGATACGGTGCGTCCCCACGCCTGGAAATATCGCGACTACGTCATCGCCGCGCTCAACGCGGACAAGCCTTTTGATGCCTTTGTCTCGGAGCAACTCGCCGGTGACGAGATCGCCGCCCGCGAGGGACTCCACGCCAACTCCCCGACGCCGGAGGAGAAGAAGCGCTACGCCGAGCTTGTCACCGCGACGGGATTCCTTCGTATGGCCCCCGACGGCACCGCCACCCAGAACGACCTTCTCGCGCGGAACACGACCATCACCGACACTCTCAAGATCGTGAGCAATGCCCTCTACGGCATGACGATCCACTGCGCCGAATGCCACGATCACCGCTACGATCCCATCACCCAGGCCGATTTTTACGAGCTGCGTGCCGTCTTTGAGCCGGGTTTCAATCCGAAAAGCTGGCGGCGACCGGCCAACCGCCTCGTCTCGCTCCAGACCAAGGAGGAAAAAGCCAAGGCCGACGAGATCGAGGCCGAGGCCAAAAAAATCGACGCGGCCCGCCTCGCGAAACAGGCGGAATTCATCGCCGAAGTCCTCGGCAAGGAACTGGAAAAACGCGACGAGGCGATCCGCGCCGATTTGCGCAAGGCCTACGAAACCCCCGTGAAAGAGCGGACTCCCGAGCAAACCGCCCTGCTCAAGAAACACCCCAGCATCCTGAAGCTCAGCGGTGGTTCGCTCTATCTCTACGATTCCACCTACAAAACCAAACACGCCGCCACCCTCAAGGAGATGACGGCAAAGGCGGCGGAAATTCGCGCCACGAAACCGCAGGAGGAATTGGTCCAGGCCTTCACTGAAACGGTCTTCAAGCCCGAGGCGGTGCCGGCGACCCATCTTTTCTTCCGGGGCAATCCCGAGTCGCCCAAGGAGATCGTCACCCCCTCCGATCTCAACGTGCTCTCGAACTGGCGCGAGGTCGATCTGCCGGAAAACAACGCCGATCTTCCCTCCACGGGACGCCGCCTCGCCCTCGCCCGGACCCTCACCGACGGCGAACATCCGCTCCTCGCCCGGGTCATGGTCAACCGCGTCTGGATGCACCACTTCGGGACCGGATTGGTCAAAACCGTGGCCGACTTCGGCCACCTCGGGGAAAAACCCAGCCATCCCGAACTGCTCGACTGGCTCGCCGCAAACTTCATGGAAACCGGCTGGAGCCTCAAGGACCTCCATCGTCTCATCGTCACCAGTCACACCTGGCGGCAGCAATCCGTCCGCAACACGGAGACCGACGAGATCGATCCGGACAACCGCCTCCTCAGCCGCCAGAACAAGCGCCGTCTCGAGGCCGAAGTCCTGCGAGATTCCCTCCTCGCGATCTCGAACAAGCTCAAGCCCGAAATGTTCGGGGAACCCGTGCCCGTCATGCTCACCGAAGCGGGTCAGGTGGTTATCGGCAACGACACGACGGATGCGGCGGGACGCCAGACCGGGAAATTCATTGCGCTCGACGGCGAGGAATTCCGGCGCAGCATCTACGTGCAGATCCGCCGCTCGCAGCCGCTCGAGATCTTCGCCGCTTTCGACGCTCCTGACATGACCAACGTGAACTGCGAGCTGCGCCCGGTCACGACGGTGAGTCCACAGAGCTTGCTGCTGATGAACAATCTCGGGATCCGCGAGTTCGCCCAGTATTTTGCGGAGCGTCTTTTGAAAGAAAGTTCCGACGTCGGAAAACAAGTCGATCTCGCCTGGAAGCTGGCCTACGGTCGAGCTCCCCGGCCCGACGAGCGGAAGGCGGCGATGGAATTCCTCACCCTCCAGACCGCTCATTACACCGAGCACCCCGCGAAAATGGAGCGTGTCAGCGGTCCCGCCCCCACCAAAAACGCCCCCCCGGCACTGCTCGCTCTCACCGCGATGGAGGAACCGGTCTCCTTCAACGCGCGTGACCTGCGCCAGGAGAAGCTCAAGGTCCTCTCCGCGGTGAAGCTGCCGGACGACCTGGGCGCCAACACCTCCCGCGGTCAGTACGCCGAGGGCTGGCAGGGCGGCGTTCCCGTCAAGGGCTACTTCGACGAGGAGGGCATCCCGCCGGAGTCCAAGACCGAGACCTACGCCGCGATCAAGCTCGAGGTGGACACGCGCCG
>CAYLJC010000067.1:0-9670 GCA_964383345.1 uncultured Akkermansia sp.
GACGATTCCACACACCGAGGTGGTGCTGCAGTACTCGCCCGAGTCCTTCTCCGACACGGAGCTGGATTTCGCCCTGGAATGCTGCAACGCCGTCATCGGGATCTGGCAACCAACACCGGAGAAAAAGATGATCATCAATCTCCCGGACACGGTGCAGTGGACCACCCCCAACATTCACGCCGACATGATCGAATGGATGTGCCGCCATCTCGACCGCCGCGACTCGCTCGACGTCTCCCTGCACACCCACAACGACCGCGGCACCGGAACCGCCGCCACCGAGCTGGGGCTCATGGCCGGCGCGGACCGCGTCGAAGGCACCCTCTTCGGCAACGGCGAGCGCACCGGCAATCTCGACATCGTCAACGTCGCCCTGAACATGAACAGCCACGGCATCGCGACCGGCCTGGATTTCTCCGATCTCCCGAGTCTGCGCCATGTCTACGAGCGCATCACCCGCATGACCGTGGGCGAACGACATCCCTACGTCGGCGAACTGGTCTTCACCGCCTTTTCCGGCTCGCATCAGGACGCCATCAAAAAAGGTCTCGACCGTCGCGACCGCGAGGTCGGCGAGGATCCCGCGATTCCGTGGGCGGTACCCTATCTCACGATCGATCCGCAGGACGTGGGCCGCTCTTACGAAGCCATCATCCGGATCAACTCCCAGTCGGGCAAAGGCGGTATCGCCTACATTCTCGACCATGAACACGGCTTCGACCTGCCCAAGACGATGCACCCGCAGGTGGGCAGCTACATCTACGGCCACGCCGACGCCGAGGGCCGGGAACTGGGCAACGAGGAGATCGGCGATCTCTTTTTTGAAAAATACGTCAACCTGGAGCACCCGCTCCACCTGCTCGAATTCGAACTCGACCACACCGGGAAGAAAAACGGCGAACTGGTTTGTCACGCCACCGTGAGAATGAACGACGAAGTGATCCAGGGAACCGGCCGCGGCAACGGACCCATCAACGCCTTTGTCCATCTCCTCGCCGAACTCGGCTACAAAACCTTCAAGGTGACGGACTACCGCAGCCAGGCACTGCGCGGAGGATCGGACGCCGACTCCGCCGCCTACGTGCAGATCCAGGACATCGAGAGCGGTGCCCTCCTCTGGGGGTGCGGAGTCGATCCCTCCATCGAAATGGCCGGGCTGCGCGCTCTCGTCTCGGCGTGGAATCTGCAACACCCGACCCCATGAATTCCTCCGCTGACAAAACCGCCAAAGCCGTCATTTTCGATCTCGACGGAACGCTCCTCGACACCCTGCAGGATCTCGCCGACTCGGGGAACGCCCTGCTCGCGGCGCGGGGATTTCCCCTGCACACGGCCGACGACTACCGCACTTTCATCGGGAACGGCATGCTCAATCTCGTCCGCGACATTTTCCCGGCCGGGTTCCGTCCGGCCGAGGGAGAGGAGTCGGAGCAAATGCTCTTGGAGTATCGCGAGGCCTACACCCGCCACTGGCGGAACACCACCACGCCCTTCCCGGGCATCGCCGCTCTGCTCGACGCGCTCACCGCCGCCGGCGTGCCCATCGGCGTGCTCTCGAACAAGGCCCACGACTTCACCCTGAAATGTGTCGAGACCTTTCTCCCCGACTGGCCGTGGGACGTGGTCCTCGGTGCCCGCGACGGGATCGAGCGCAAACCCGACCCCGCCGGGGCCTTCGAAGCGGCGGAGATCCTCGGGATCGCCCCGGCGGATTGTTATTTCATCGGGGACTCCGATGTCGACATCCTCACCGCGCGCCATGCCGGAATGCACCCCGTCGGCGTGAGCTGGGGCTTCCGCCCCGTGTCCGAGCTGCTCGAAGCGGGTGCCGCGACCATCCTGCAAACGCCCGACGATCTCCTCCAACTGCCCGGGCTGCGCTGAAGCGCCGTTACGGGGCACCCCGTCCCCGCCGGTCGGGGAAGGCGCACCGCGCTGATCGCGCCATTGCCTTTTCGCCCTTTTTTGGAGTAACTACACTCGTATGAAGCGCTTGTTCCCCCTCGTCCTTCCGGTGTTCTGCCTCGGCCTGCTTTCCCCCTCGCTCCGCGCCCACGAATCGGCGGAGGAAATGGCGGCGACAGCCGGGGCGTTTCTCGCCAGCCTCGATCAGGAGCAAAAGAGCCGAGCGGTCTACCCGCTCACCGGTGCGGAACGCGAGAACTGGGTTTTCGTGCCCAAACCCTTCGAGGGAGAAGGCATGCGCCGGGGCCTCACCATCAAAGAGCTGCGCCCCGATCAGCGCCACCTCGCCTACGCCCTCCTCAGCACCGGGCTGAGCCATCGCGGCTACATCACCGCGCTCCAGATCATGAGCCTCGAGCAGATCCTCTGGGAGCTGGAAAACAACGCCCCGCACCGTGACACCCAGATGTACTACCTCACCCTCTTCGGCGATCCCGCGGCGGAAAACTGGGGCTGGCGTTTCGAAGGCCATCACCTCTCGCTGAATTTCACGATCGCCGGCGGCAAGGTGGTCGCTGGCACTCCGAACTTTTTCGCCTCCAATCCCGGTGAAGTGTTGTCCGGTCCCCGCGCCGGGCTGCGGGTTCTCCCCGGCGAGGAGGACGTCGCCCGCGCCCTCGTGAAATCGCTCTCGGAGGAGCAACGGAAAAAAGCCGTGATCGCCTCCAAATCCCCCAACGACATTCTCACCTCCAACAAAAACGATATCGCCCCTTTTGAAAAAAACGGAATCCCCTTCGCCGACCTCACCGAAGCCCAGGCAAAAAACCTCCACGAACTCATCGGCGTCTATGTCCACCGCATCCGTCCCGATGTCGCGGCGGACGAACTGGCCGCCATCGAAAAGGCCGGTCTCGACAAGATCACTTTCACCTGGATGGGCGGCCTCGAAAAAGGAGAGGGACACTACTACCGCGTCCAGGGTCCCACCTTTTTGCTCGAGTACGCCAACACCCAGAACCAGGCCAACCACGTCCACGCGGTCTGGCGCGACTTCGACGGAGACTTCGGCCGCGATGTCCTGCGCGAACACTACCAGGCCCATCACCAGGCCGAGTGAGTGGGAAGGAACGGAGCAAAGCCCCACAACCCCACCATGTCCGAGACACTTCAGACAGCAAACACCCGCGATCTCGAACGCCTCCACCGCATGTTGCGTAAGGTCGCGGGAGACGATCTCGGGACCCTGCGCCGCCACCTCGCCGCCCGCGAGGAAGCGCGCGTCCTCGACATCGCCTGCGGAGAATGCCACGAGGCCGAGGTGCTCACCGATTTCGTCGCCGAGCTCACTGGCGATCCCGGCGCTGCCGTGCAACTGACCGGCCTCGACGTGAGGGCGCGGGAGATCGCCAACGCCCGGAAACGCTTCGGACACCGTCGCGGATCCGACGATCAGCGCGGCAAACGGGAGTTCGAGTTTCTCAGCGGCGACGCCACCAAGATGAAAGAGCACGTCGGGTCGGACGAGGACTTCGACCTCGTCTTCCTGCGCCACCAGAACTACTGGAACGGCGACAGCACCTGGGAAAAAATCTTCGACCAGGCCCTCGAACGACTCGGCTCGGATGGTCGCCTCATCATCACCAGTTATTTCGACAAAGAGCACCGTCTCGCCTTGGAAGCGTTGCAGCGGCTTGGCGGCGAACTGATCCGCACCGAGAGCAATCCCGAGACCCGCGCCCTCCTCACTCCGGGGAAATCCGTCGACCGCCACGTCGCCATCTTCCGGCGGAAGGACGCCTGACAGCCTGCTGAACGCCTCAGGCCCGATCCTTTTTCGCTTTCTCCGGCGGGAAGTTCGCGCTAGCTTGCGAACAACAGCATGACGGAAATTTTCATCGTACTGGGCGTGGTTGTTCTCTCCGTCGCCCTTCGCAGCTTCCGGAACCGGCTCGTCCGGAAGCTCGGCGCGCTCGGCATCCTCGCGGCGACCTTCCTCTTTTTTTATTTCCTCACCGGCAGCATCGCGGCGGGAGTGGGCGGATTGCTGCTCTGGTTTCTCCTGCCCTGGGTGGAACTGCTCACCCGCATCCGGCGGCTCCGTCTCCCCTTGGAAAAAGCCCTCGAACGGCGCTCTCCACCGGGCGTGTCCCGCTTTCCCGACCTCACCGAACTGACCGATGAAATCGAGGGCGAGGGGTTCGACTATGCCGCCGACACCGGTTGGGAATGGGAGGGAACCCATCAGTTCTACCGCCTTTTTTATCATCCGGAGATGCGCGAGTCCGCCGCGATCTGCCTCACCGAACAGGAGGGCATCGCCTGGGTCTACCTCTCCGTGACCTCGCGTCACGAGCGCGACGGCACCTTCCGGACCAGCAACGTGCCCTTCAGCAGTCCCATGAAAATGGCACCCGGAGTCCGCTTCCATCAGACTCCCTTCGCCGACTCGTTCTACAACTTGCTCCTGGAGCACCGCATCTGGCTGGGTGCCTTCGGCTACGAGGAATCGGATATGCTCGAAGAGGATCCCGAGACTCTCGCGGGCCTGATCGAAGCGGAGACGGGACGCCAGATCCGCCACAATATCGAAGTGGGCCTGATCGAACCCGCCGAGTCGGAAAAGACGGTCCGCTACTCGTGGCGCGGACTGTTTTATCTCTATTTCCAACTCATCAAGGACATGGTGCGGATGAGTTGATTCCGGGCGGCGGATTCCCACGTCACCAACCCGGCGGCAGATCGGACAGGGTTTCCCGGAGGATGGATTGGATCCGCGCTTTTTCCGAATTCGGAAGGTAGTAAAAATCGGGATCGGAGGGCGAGAGCGCCAGCGCCCGACCGAGGCGGGTGTAGAGCAGCTTTTTGAACCCCGCCGGGAGACGCTGGAAGAGCGGGCTGTAGATCATGTAGCTGCAGCGGTTGCGAAACAGGTGGGTTTCCAGATCGAAATCCCTCAGCGAGTTCCCCGCGCCGTCGCCCCGGCGATTCGCGCGGAAATCCTCCTTGAGTCGGCTGTCGCCCGCGAGCGGAGCGGTGAGAGGTGCCTCGTCCGCGAAAAGAAGGTAGCGGACCAACTCCTCGACCAAGGTCTCGATCCTGCGCCGATCGTCAGGCAGGAGGCGGCCTTTTCCGTCCGCCAGTGCGGTGCGGAGACGGTAGTGGGCCTGGGTAAAGCGGTTCACGAACCCGCCCTGGTGCTCGTGGAGGAGGTGCGCGAGCATGTCGCTGGTGGCCACGGGAAACACGTTCCAGTCGAATTCGCGCCCGGGCGGCAGCGGGCTGGTCACGATGCCGTCGGGAGTGAACCGCCCGATCAGATTCCCCCAGTGCGGCTTGATGTCGTCGGCCCCGGTGACATACCAGCCGCCGAAACGATCCGCGATGGGGATGCCGTGGCCGGTGAGACCGCGCCGGTAGCTCTCCAGGCTGCCGCCGGTGGGACCGGGGATGACGGATCGGATGTTGATCCCCGGAACCTCGTGGGTGTCTTCGTCGGCGTGGCACCGCATGCAGCGCTCGGATCGCTCCGCGACGGGACGCTTGCCTTGTACCGGGATGTCGAAGATATAAAAAATCCCGCCGAGCTCGGGATCGATCGAGACGATCTCGATGCGACCGCCCTGCACGTAGCCGAGGTAGAGATTGTCGTTGAAATAGAGCGCTCGCGGAGTGCGGGGCGAGATGCGGCTGAGCTGGAGGCTCGTCGTGGAGTAGACCAGCATCTGGGTGGAAGCGGGGATCTCGAGCGCCTTGAGAAGACTCTCCAGATAAGCTTTTTCACTCGACGTGTCGAGACCGAGCCGCCCCTGCTCGAGATCGTCCTTGAGCAAGGTGAAAGGGTCCTGGAGCGGACGGTTCCAGTAGTCGTGCTCCGGGGCCTCGAGGTCGGCGAAGTGGAGGTCCTCCGACTCGTCCGCGAACACGCCGCCGCTCCCGATGACGAGGAGGGAAAGGGCCGGAGCGATGCTGCGAAATAATGACATGACCGGGTACTTACGCCGCAACCCCGCCATCCGGCAACCAGCGCAAAGGGCGTATTGATGTCCGGTCCGAAATCGAACCCGGCTCAGTAGGCCTCGACCATCGCCCCGTCGATGAGGATGTTCTGCCCGCTGAGATAGGCGTTCGCTTCGGAGCAGAGAAAGGCGACGATGCGGCCGAAATCGGCGGGTTCCCCGTATTTTCCGAGCGGTATGCCCGCCTGCGACCGGGTGCGCTGCTCTTCCGGCGAGATCCCGGCCTTGTCCGCCCAGATCGCGTCGAGTTGTTCGATGCGGGCGGTGTCGATGCGCCCCGGGCCGACCGTGTTCACGAGAATGCGGTCGGGTCCCAGTTCACGGGCGAGAGATTTCCCCAAACCGACCAATCCCGACCGGAACACATTGGAAAGCAGCAGTCCGTCGATGGCCTGTTTCGTGGACACCGAGGTATTGTTGACGATACGGCCTCCACCTCCCGCCTTCAGATGCGGCAGGGCGGCGCGGATCGTGCGCACGTAGCCCAACATGGTCAATTCGAAAGCCGATTGCCAGGCGGCGTCATCGAATTGGGCGAAGGCGCCGGCGGGGGGGCCGCCGGTGTTGTTGAACAGCGCCCAGAGCCCGCCGAACTCGCCCACGGTGCGCTCCACCACCGCCTCGATGGAGGCGGGATCGGTGATGTCCCCGACGGTGTGGAGCGGACGGTTGCCCGTTTCCGCTTCGATCGCCGCGGCCGTCTCGGCGAGCTTTTCTTCCGAACGGGCGAAGAGCATCACCCGGGCACCCTCGCGGGCGAACTCGGTCGCGACACCGCGCCCGATGCCTCCGCTGGAGGCGAGCACGAGGACAGCTTTGTCTTGGAGATTCAGATTCATGGCGTTTTACCCATTCGCCTCTTTTCCGTTCCGACTCAAGTGAGAAGCGATGTCATCGCCCTCTACGGCAAGGAGGGCCCCGGCGTGGCTGGACAGCCCGCCCCCGACACTCCCGTGGGTGCCTCCATCGGCTATCATTTGCGAAAGGGAAAACACGACCTGACCGCCTACGACCGGCAGTGTTTCATGAATTTCGCCGACCGGCAGTGGCCCCGCTGAGGGTGCGCGTCCGTCCCCGGGGCGACGCGGTTTTCGCATTGGCCTCACAATTCCTCTTGACTTCGTGTTATTTATACACTTAATTCGTGTATGATTTACACTTACAAGCATCCCCGCCCCGCCCTGACGGTCGACTGCGTGGTCTTCGGCTTCGACGGCGGGGATTTGCAGGTTCTGCTGATCCGGCGCGGCATCGAACCCTTCAAGGACCGCTGGGCGCTCCCCGGCGGTTTCGTGCATCTCGACGAAACCCTCGACGAGGCCGCCCGCCGGGAACTGGCGGAGGAAACCGGGCTGCGGGAGGTTTTTCTGGAGCAGCTCCACACCTTCGGCGCGGTGGAACGCGACCCGCGCGAGCGCGTTGTCAGCGTGGCCTACTACGCCCTCGTGAAACCCTCCGCCGCCACCGCCGCGACGGACGCCGCCGAGGCGGATTGGTTCCCCGCCGCCTCGGTCCCTCCCCTCGCTTTCGATCACGTCGAGATTCTCGCCGCCGCCCTCGACCGCCTGCGCGACAAGCTCCGGCGCGAGCCGATCGGCTTCGAACTGCTGCCTTCTAAATTCACCCTCGGTCAGCTCCAGAGGCTCTACGAGGCCGTCCTCGGAACGGCGCTCGACAAGCGCAATTTCCGCAAAAAGGTCCTCGCCTACGATCTCCTCCTCCCCTTGCAGGAAATGCATCGGGAGGGCGCTCACCGTCCCGCCCGGCTCTTTCGCTTCGACCCGGCGAAGTACCGGCGGCTCAAGAAAAAAGGATTTTTATTCGAACTATGAGAACACAAACAATGAAATCACCACCCCGTCCCGTCCCCCTGCCTTTCACCCGCAGCTACGCCGTCATCCCCGGCCGTCTCCTCGCGGGCTTCTACCCCGGCGACCGCGATCCCTCGGTCATGGTCGGCAAGCTGGAAGCCCTCCTGGATTGCGGCGCGACCCACGTCCTCAATCTGATGCAGGAAGGCGAGAGGGACCACGCCGGACGCCGCTTCCAAAGCTACGACGAGACCTTCCTCCGCCTCGCGGGCGAACGCGGTCTGCGATCCATCTGCGCCCGCTTTCCCATCCGCGACCTGGGGACGCCTTCGCGCGAAGAGATGGTCCGCACTCTGGACTGGATCGACGCCGTCCTCGCCGCTGACGGCGGTCTCTACATCCATTGCTGGGGCGGGCGGGGACGCACCGGAACCGTCGTCGGCTGCTGGCTCGCCCGCCATGGCGAGACACGTCCCCTGGATGCGCTGCACCGGCTCACCGCGCACGCGCGGAAACATTTCGGAATCGTTCCCGAAACCCCGTCTCAACGAGATTTTGTCCAACAATGGAGGGTCGGACAATGACCGCTACCAGGATCGACCGCATTCTCGGCGGCCTCCATGGCTCGCTCGTCGGTGACGCTCTCGGCGTGCCGGTGGAATTTGCTCCGCGCAGCGCCCGCGAGGCGGACCCGGTGACCGGGATGCGCGCCTACGGCACGCACCACCAGCCGGCCGGAACCTGGTCGGACGACGGAGCCCTCCTTCTCTGCTCCGTGGAGAGTCTCGTGGAAAGAGGCTACGATACGCAGGACATGGGCGAGCGTTTTGTGAAATGGCTCGATCAGGGGCTTTGGACCGCGCACGGTCGGGTCTTCGACATCGGCAATGCCACCGCGAGCGCTCTCGGGCAAATCCGCTCCGGCGTCCCGGCGGAGGAAGCGGGCGGACGCGGCCAATACGACAATGGCAACGGCTCGCTCATGCGCATCCTGCCGGTCTCCCTGGCCTGCGCGGAACTCGACGACGAGCTTCTCTCGGATCGGGTCCAGCGCGCCTCGGCCATCACCCACGGCCACGACCGCTCCCGGCTCGCCTGCGTCTTCCACGCGCTTTTTGTCTCGGAACTGCTCGGCGGTCATCCGCCGCAGGAGGCGCTGATATCCTGTCGACGACGCTTTCTCGCCCTCTTCGCCGGGCATCCC
This sequence comes from uncultured Akkermansia sp., assembly GCA_964383345.1. Taxonomy (GTDB): domain Bacteria; phylum Verrucomicrobiota; class Verrucomicrobiia; order Verrucomicrobiales; family DEV007; genus Arctic95D-9. The sequence goes on from CAYLJC010000067.1 coordinate 8,940, forward strand.
GAGGCAAGCGTTTTCCAGGACTGGATTCCGGCTTCCCTGGCGGACCGGCCCTGCCACGAGATCCGCTCGGACGGCTATGTGATCCACACCCTCACGGCCTCGCTGTGGTGCCTTCTCACGACAACGAGCTTTTCCGAATGCGTCCTCAAGGCCGTCAATCTCGGCGACGACACCGACACCACCGGATGTGTCGCCGGAGGCCTTGCGGGCCTGCTCTACGGCATGGATGCCATCCCGCCGGAGTGGATCGCCGCCTTGCCGAAACGAAATGACCTGGATCGGCTTTTCGGGAATTTCATTCCATCTCTTTCTTTGACCCCATGACCCCCAACACTCCCCTCCTCACCGACCTCTACCAGCTCACCATGGCGGCGGGCTACTGGAAATGCGGCAAGGCGGAGCAGGAAGCCGTCTTCCATCTCTTCTTCCGCAAACGGCCCTTCGAAGGCGGCTATGCCCTCGCCGCCGGACTCGGCGATGTCGTGGAATGGCTGGAGAACTTCCGCTTTTCCGAGGCGGAGCTCGCCTATCTCGCCTCGCTTCCGGGAGGAGACGGGGCACCGCTCTTCGAACGCGGTTTTCTCGATTATTTGGGGGAAATGCGCTGGCGCTGCGACCTCGACGCGATCCCCGAGGGCACCGTCGTTTTTGCCCACGAACCGCTTCTCCGCGTGCGCGGGCCGCTGCTGCAAGCGCAACTGGTGGAGACGGCGCTCCTGAACATCGTGAAT
>CAYLJC010000068.1:0-9585 GCA_964383345.1 uncultured Akkermansia sp.
TAGCTCACAGCGCAGCACCATGCTTCCGGTGGCGGAGTCGAGATGGTTGTCAAAGGACTCGATAAATCCCTTGTGAGGGAATCCCTCCTCGTCGGCGAGCTGGACCTCGACGGGAATGTGGTCGTCGCCGTTCCTGAGGAGCGCCCCCTCCCGCCGCAGCGCGAGGAGCCGGAGAAGACTGTTCTCGTCGATGTCCGCATAGACGTGGACCGGGTCGACGCTGACGATGGTGGTCAGAAGGCTGGAGCCGGCGGTGACAAAATTCCCTTCGGTGATGATGGCGCGACCGATCCGGCCCGTGACGGGAGCCCGCACTTCGGTGTATTCCATTTCGATCTCGGCACTCTGGAGGGCGGCGCGGGCGGCCTCGACCGCGGCGAGGCTCTGGAGATGGGTGCTTTCGCGGCCCTCGGCCTGCTCGGGAGCGATGGCGCGGGCGGCGAGCAGTTCGTTGACGCGTTCGAATTCCCGCTTGGCCATGTCGGCGGCGGCCTCGGTGCGGGCCACCTCGGCCTTGGCGGCCCGCAGGCTCGCCTCAAAAAGGCTCTGATCGATCGTGAAGAGAATGTCGTCCTTTTTCACCATCTCCCCGGCCTGGAAATGCACCTCGGTGACATAGCCACTGACGCGCGGGCGCAGATCGACCGATTCGATCGCCTCGACGCGGCCGGTGAATTCCTCCCACTCGACGATGTCACGAGCCTCCACCTCCGCGAGGGTCACCGGAACCGGAGGCATACCGCCGCCACCGCCGCTTGGGGGAGGCTCCGCGGGAGCGCCGCAGGAAGCGAGGAGGACGAAGGAAAGCGGGAGGAGCGATCGGATGTTCATGTGTCAAAGAGAGAGGGCGGCGGCGGACGGGTCGCAGGTGGCGGGCCGGGTGCGGCCGGAGAGGAGGAAGAGAGCCCCGGGTTCGAAATCGTCAAGAGGAGCGAGGTCGTTTTTCATGCGGGCGTGCAGGAGGAGTCCCTCGCTGAAGGCAAAAACCATCCGTGCGAGGAGGCCGGGGTCGCCCGCGCCGATCTCCCCGCGCGCCTGCCCCTCGATGATGGCCGATTCGTAGTAGCCGAGGAACTCCGCGAGGATCTCCTCGAGCCGCTCGCGCAGGGGAGCGTCGGTGGTGGCCACCTCGGCCCCGAGAGAGTGGATGGGACAGCCGAGGACACGTCCGTGCTCCTCGCTGCGCGCCTCCTGTTCGCGGCGGGAATCGCGGAAACAGTTCAAAATGCGTTCCAAGGGCGCCACTTCATCGGAGAAAAAACGGTCGAGCTCGACCCGGTATTCGGCCCAGCCGTGGTCGAGCGCGGCAAGGGCGAGGGCGGACTTGGATTCGAAGTAGTAGTAGAAACTCCCCTTCTTGACGCCGGCCCGTTCGCAAATATGATCGACCGAGGTGCGTCCATAGCTCCCCGTCCAAATCAATTCCAACATGGCCTCGAGGAGTCTCTCCCTCGCGTCGCTGACTCGTCCCATCGCAGGGACTTTGGATCAACTAGACGATCAGTCAACTATTTTCCAAAGTGCGGTTTTCTTTCGCAAAACAGGGACCGCAGAACAGGGACAGGCTATTTCTCCGCAAGAGCGACGTTGCGTGAAATAATTAGCCTGTCCCTCTCCGCAGAACGCTCGCCGAGCGGACCCTCTCCGCCGGGTGCGCCTACCGTCGCCGGTTTCTTTCTCGCCATACACGCACTGCGGCGGTAGGGTGCCGCCTCTGCCGGAGCAAGGACGGAGAACGCTTTGTTCTGGTTGTCGTGGCGGTCGAGTGCCGCCGGAATGTGTATGAGTAACCCGCCCGTGAGCAAGCCGCCCGACTTTTCCAGAACCCCGCCCCGCCTCAAGCTGAGGCTGCGACCCAGCGCCGAATCCATCGTGCGGAGCGGGCATCCCTGGGTCTATTCGGAGAGCATCCGCAGCCAGAACCGGGAGGGCGAGGCGGGTGAACTGGCGGTGGTCTACGACCGCAACAACCGGTTCCTCGCGCTGGGATTTTTCGATCCGGCCTCCCCGCTGCGGCTGCGCGTCCTTCATCACGGCAAACCGGTCGCACTCGACCGGGAATGGTGGCGGGAGCGGCTCGCGGCGACACTCGCCCGCCGCGCGGACCTCGCCGCGGCGGGAACGGACGGTCTCCGGCTCATCAACGGCGAGAGCGACGGCTGGCCCGGCCTCGTCGTTGATGCCTATGCGGAGACGCTGGTGATGAAACTCTACATCCCGGCCTGGCTCTCCCGGATCGAGCTGCTGCGGGAACTCCTCGTCACCACGACCGGAGCGGAGCGCATCGTTCTGCGACTCAGTCGCAATCTTCAGGGGAAGGCGGCGGAGATGACGCTGATTGACGGGCAGATTTTGCACGGCCCGCCTCTCGACGGGGTGGTGACGTTTCAGGAATCGGGTCTGCGCTTCGAGTCCGACGTCCTGCGAGGGCAAAAAACGGGCTTTTTTCTCGACCAACGCGAAAACCGGCGACGGGTAGAAGCCCTCGCTCGCGGGGCGGAAGTGTTGAACGCCTTCAGTTTCACCGGCGGATTTTCTCTCTACGCGGCGCGGGGCGGAGCGAAGTCGGTCACGGATCTCGACATCAGCGCTCATGCGATCGCTGCGGCGGAACGGAATTTCGCCCTCAACCGCAACCTCCCGGCGGTGGCGGCGTGCCAGCATCTCACGATACGGGCGGATGCTTTTGCCTGGCTGGAAAAGGCCGGGGAGGAACGCTTCGATCTGATCGTCGTGGATCCGCCCTCACTCGCGAAACGAGAGAGCGAACGCCAGGGGGCGATTCAGGCCTACGCCAAACTCAACAGCCACGCGCTGCGGCGGCTGCGTCGCGGCGGAGTGCTGGTGGCCGCCTCGTGTTCGGCGCATGTCAGCGCCGATGAGTTTTTCGGGGCGGTGCGGTCCGCAGCGCGGCGCTCAGGCCGCCGCACGGTGGAACTGGAAACCACCTTCCACGCTTCCGATCACCCCGCCTCCTTTCCCGAGGCGCATTACCTGAAATGTCTCTATCTCCGGGTCGAATGAGTTTTTCCGTGCCTCCCCGCGCCGCCCCAGGTCCACCTCAGACCCGCATCAGCAGCGAGAGCAGACCGAGCAGGAGCACCCCGAAGAAAGCGGTGATGCCGATGGGAAAAGCCTCGTGTTCGGCCCGTTGGAAGACGGAATGGCGGGCGGCGGCGATTTCCTCGGGCGTGAGCCCTTGGAGCGCCCAGACCGGACGGAGGAGAAAGCAGACAAAACGCGGACCGGCCGACGTGAGCAAACCCGTCAGGGCGGGGACAAATCCGCCGAGGAATCGGCGGCTCACGGCGGCGTTGAGCGCATTGAGGCTCCTGTCGGCGAGGCGATAGACGAACGGGCCACCTTTCCGATAGATCCAGTCGGCGTCGAGATTGGTGGCGCGGATCTCCGCCGGATACCACCCCGTCCGGCGCATCAGGGCGAAGGCGAGTCCGCAGAAAAGGAGGAGAAGGATCTGATCGGTGACGTGCCCGACGGTGTAGGGTTCGTAGTCGACCGAGGGATCCGGCAGCATGGGATACAGGACCTGGTGCGGAAAAGTTCCCACGAGGAGGCTCACCACGGCGATGGTGCCCATCGCGAGGAGTTGGTTGAGGGGGGCCTCTTCGCACCGGATTCCGGAATCGCGATGGAAAAAGGCGAAAAAGGGCACCTTGATTCCCGCCATCAGGAAAGCCCCGGCGGCACCGAAAAGAAGCGCGAGATAAATCGCCCCCTGCCCGCTCGCGGCGGTGGCACCGAGGATCATGGATTTTCCGACGAAGCCGGCGAAGAGCGGTGCCGAGATGCTGAGCGCTCCGACGCAGCAGAAGAGGCAGGTCACCGGCATGGAGCGACCCAGACCGCCGAGCTCGGTCGCCTTGGCGGTGCCGGTGCGCTCGAGGACCGCGCCGATCGCCATGAACAGGAGCGCCTTGTAGAGAATGTGGCAGTAGGCGTGGGCGGCGCTGCCGTTGAGCGAGAGAGCGGTGCCGAGTCCGATTCCGACGACCATGAAGCCCACCTGATTGATCACACAGTAGGCGAGGACACGGCGGAGATCGTTCTCGATGACCGCATAACAGAGCGGCAGCACCACCATGGCCACGCCGATCCAGAGGAGGAGCGGCTCGCCGGGAAAGACGCGGGCGAGGACGTAGACGGCGGTCTTGGTGGTGAAGGTCGCCATGAAGATGATCCCGCCGACGGAGGCCTCCGGGTAGGTGTCGGTGAGCCAGGCCCCCACGACCGGCCAGGCGCAATTGATCCCGAACCCGAGGAACATCAGCCAGGGACCGATGCCGCTGAGTTCGATTTTTTCCAGGGCGGTGCCGCCTCCTGCGGCGAGGTGCAAGACCAGACCGGCGAGGAGGACCAGACCGCCGAAGAGGTGGACGAGGAGGTAGCGCATCGCGGCTCTCCCGGAGGAAGGCGTGCCCCGCGCGAGCAGGCAGAGAATCGCGCCGAGGCTGAGCATTTCCCAGAAAAAGAAGAGGGTGACAAGATCCCCCGCCATGACCGCGCCGATCGCGCTGCCCGCGTAGAGCAGACCGGCGGAGAGATCGAGGGCGACGTTGTCGCGCACGATGTAGAGGATGCCAACGAAGGCGATGAAGGTGAAAATGTGGGTGAAGATGAGGCTCCAGCCGTCGGCTCGTCCGAGGATGAGTTTGAACTCGAGGAGATGCGCCGTCCAGTGAATCCCCGGAGGAATGAGGTAGAAATTCACAAGGCCGATCACGGGGACGGCGAGGGCGAAGATCTGCCGGAAGCGCCCTCGGAGAAAGGGCACGACGAGGGCGCCGAGCAAATAGAGGAAGGCGGGGGGCAGGGCTTCAGGCATCGGTCTTCCCTCCGGTTTCCCCTCCCGCGCGGGACGGGGGGGTGGTTTCGTAGTAGGCCTCGTCCCGTTTCACGAGCGGCCGCACCAGGAAGCGCGCGACCGTGATGAGGAGGAGGCAGGCGGCGAATCCGACGACGCCGTGAGCACCGGGCCATTGCTCCCACCGGAAGGTGGAATGCTTGTCGATCCCGCCGAGGCGGAGGACGAGATCGAGCAGGAAGAACCCACCGCAGGAACCGGCGAGCACGGCGAAAATGCGCGTTTTCCGTGCGGGCGGGGCGGACGTCCCGGGGGATGAGCTGGGCTTAGGGGCGGACATGGAAGGCGATGAGTTCAAAAAGAATGCCGGGGAAAAAGAAAAGCAGCACGGAGCAGATCGCCGTAACGGTCAAGGGAATCACGCAGGCGAGGGGGGCCTCGCGGATTCCGACGATGGCTTCCCCTTCGGGCGGCGCTTTGAAAAAGGCGCGGTAGACGATGGGGAAAAAATAGGCACCGTTGAGGATCGAGCTGATCAGAAACACGCAGAGCAGGGCGATCTGACCGGCTTCGGCGGCACCCCAGACGAGGTAGAGCTTGCTGAGGAGACCTCCGGTCGGGGGGAGTCCGGTCACGCTCATCGCACCGATGGCGAAGGCGAGGAAAGTCACCGGCATACGACGACCCAGTCCGTCGAGCTGGCTCACGTACTTTTTGCCGCAGGCGACAAAAATAGCTCCGGCGCAAAAAAAGAGGGTGATCTTGCCGAAGGCGTGCATCGCGATATGCATCATGCTCCCGGCGACGGCGTGCGGCGCGAGGAGGGAGACCCCGAGGATGATGTAGGAAAGCTGGCCGATGGTGGAGAAAGCGAGGCGGCGTTTCAGATTGTCCTGGGTCAGGGCAATGAGCGAGGAAACAATCACGGTGAAAGCGGCGATCCAGCAGAGCACCAGGTGGACACCGAGTCTCCCCAGCAAATCCACTCCGAAGACCTCGGTGACCACGCGGATGACACAGAAGACGCCCACTTTGACGACGGCGACGGCGTGGAGAAGGGCCGAGACCGGCGTCGGTGCGACCATCGCTCCGGGGAGCCAGGAGTGAAAGGGCATCAGCCCGGCTTTGGAAAACCCGAAGGCAAAACCGAGCAGGAGGAAGAGCGCGGGCCAGTAGCCGAGATCGCTCTCCGCGAGGATCGCGGCTCCGCCGAAGGACAGGTCACCGCCGGATTTCACGTAGGCGAAGATCAGCGCGGGAAGGGCAAATCCGATCGAAGTGCCGAGCAGGTAGGAGAGATAGGTGCGTCCGCCGGTGCGGGCCTCCTCGTCCTGGTGGTGGGCCACGAGAGGCCAGGTCGCGAGAGAGAGCATCTCGTAGAAAAGATAGAGGGTGAGGAGATTCCCCGCGAAAGCGACACCGAGGGTGGCACAGAGGGAGATCGCGAAGAAGACAAAAAACCGCGTCTGGGCGTGCTCCCGGAGTCCCCGCAGGTAGCCCACCGAGTAGAGGGAGGTCGCGATCCAGAGCGAAGAGGCGACGAGGGCGAAAATCATGCCGAGCCCGTCGACGCGGAAGGCGAGGGGGACGTTGGTCCCGGCGAAACCGCTGACGAAGGTGTACTCGATCACTTTCCCGTCGAGAACGAGGGGGAGCATCGCGAGGACAAAGGCGAATTTTGCGATGCCGGCTCCGAAAGTGGCGAGTTCCCGCAGGAAAATCTCTCTTCGGAAAATCAGAATGAGCGGCACCGCCGCGAGCGAGGCGAGGCAGGCAAAGACCGGAAGCAAGCTGGTGACCGTGTTCTCCATACCGTTCATTTCAGATGGAAAGCGACTGCGGGGGAGGTTTCAAAGGCGAGCCGGAGGACTTCCACGATCTGTCCGTTGAAAATCCCCGTGAGGAGGATGAGGGCCGCCGCGACGACGAGGGGGAGCAGGGCGTGGAGAGGTGCCTCGCGCCGGGGGACCGCCTCTGCGGGATCGTCGGGGCGGGGTTCCGGGGAAGATTCGCCGACGGGCGTTTTCCCGAACCAGGCGATCTCGAAGATGCGGAAAAAGAGGACCGCGTGGATCAGGCTGGAGACGAGAAGAGCGGCGACATACTCCCACCGCCCTGCCTCGATACCACCCCGGATGAGGTAGAATTTGCTGAAAAATCCGCAGGACGGCGGAATGCCTATCATCGCGAGGGCGGCGATGGTGAATCCGATACTGGTGACGGGTGCCTTTTTGAAAAATCCGCCGAGGTCGTCGATTTTGCTGATGCCGTGGAACTGGAAGAGGCTCCCCGCCGCGAGGAAGAGGCAGAGGGTCATCAGCGCATCGGCGAGAATGTGGTAGGCGGCTCCGGTGAGGCCCCAGAGATTCGGATCACCGAGCCAGGCTCCACCCACCATGTAGCCGACTTCGGCGACGATGAGATAGCAGAGCATGCGTTTGATCTCCCGCTGCGCCAGCGCCATGACCGATCCGGCGAGGATCGCGAGGACGGCGAGCCAGACCACGAGCTCCCCCCAGCCGGGATGAGAGAAGACCCATTCCAGCCCGAAGAGGCTGAGCATGACCCGGATCATGACATAGACCGAAACCTTCGTCATGAGAGGGGCGAGCAGGCAGGCACTCCCCGAGGGGCAATAGCTGTAGGCGTTCGGAAGCCAGCCGTGCAGGGGAAAAAAGGCCATCTTGATCCAGATTCCCACGAGGATGAGGAGAAAAGCGGTGAAGACCCCGGGAGAGGCGGACACCGCCGCGTTGGTCGCGAGGATCGCGTTGATGTCCTGCATGTTGAGCGACCCTGTCTTGAGGTAGAGGTACCCCACTCCGAGCAGGTAAAAAGAAGCCCCCACCGTTCCCATGAGGAGGTAGTGCAGGGCCGCCACCTTGCAGCGGCGGGAACTCCCCATGGCGACGAGTCCGTAGCTGGTCAGGGAGGACACCTCGATGAGGACAAAGAGATTGAAAGCGTCTCCCGTCACCGTGATGCCGAAGAGACCGACGCAGAGGAGCAGAAAGAGAATGTAAAAGTAGGCCGATTTTTCCGAATTTTTCGCATCCGCAGGACGGATCGTGAACACCAGCGCGAGCAGGGCGACCACCGCGATAGTGATGAGGAGCACCCCGTTGAGCGCGTCGACGCGGAGGGCGATGCCGATGCCGAGAGGTTCTTCCCATCCGCCGAGAAAATAATTGTAGGGACCTTCGCGAAAGGCCCGCATCCCCGCGCCGATGGCCGATCCCAACGAGATCACGAGGGCGGTGCAGGCGACGGGGAAACAGGCGCGGCGATCACGCATCCCGACTAGGCCGATGAGGAGGGCACCGAAGAGAGGCGCCAATAGAATGAGGGCGGGAAGTTGCTCAGACATCGTCGGGGAGCGCTTTGATTTTGTGGAGCAGTTCGTCCTCCTCGAGAGTGTCGAATTCCTTGAAGATCGTTTGGCAAAGGGAAAGGGCGACCCCGAGCGTGGCGACGCCGACGACGATCGCGGTCAGCATGAGGACGTGGGGGACGGGGTTGGCGAAGCCGTCGGCAAAAGCGCCCGCAGCGGCGGCGGTGCCGGAAGCCGTTTCCGCAGCCTCGACGGGATAGTGTTCGAGCACCGGAATGGTGGCGTCGTCCTTCACCCCGAGGGAGACGTAAAACAAAATGATGGCGGTCTGGAAGATGGCCAGCCCCATGATTTTTTTGATGAGGTTGTTTTTTGCGATGAGCGACCAGAGCCCCACCATCATCAGGATCACGTAGACCCAGTAGTTGAAGTGCGGTTTGATCGTGTTGAGAAAAAATTCCACCATTCCGTTGTTTGGTTAGAGACCGCCCTTGAGGGTTCCCCGGCTGGAGAGGTTGGCGAAGATCGCGAAGAGGATGGACATCACGGTGAGGGCGACCCCGATTTCCACCCCGAGGATGCTGTGGTAGCGGGCCATCTCGGGGCCATCGGTGAGGAAGAGTTTTTGCAGCACACCGTAGTCGAGAAAGTTTCTCCCGAGCACCTGCGGCAGCACCCCGAAACCCGCGTAGATGACGACCCCGAGCGAGGCGAGGGCCAGGCAGGTCTTTTCACTGAAACGGCTCAGGGCGTCCTCGAGGGTCCCGCCGAGGGCGACGAGGATGAAACTCGCCGCCAGAATCACCCCGCCCTGGAATCCGCCTCCCGGACTGGGATGGCCGTGGGCGATGACATACAGGCCGAAAATCTGCACTACCGGAATGATGACCCGGCAGGTCGTTCCAACGATGATGCGGTTGTGATCACCGTCGATGGAACTCTTCGCGGGGGGCGCGACGACGGCCTCCTCGTCCCGGCCGACGCAGCGCAGGATCGCGAAGATCGCCATGCCCGCCGCGAAAACGACCACCGTTTCGAACATCGTGTCGTAGCCCCGATAGTCCGCGAGGACGACGGTGACGATGTTCGGCACTTTCGTATCGTGGTAGGCCTCGTTGATGTAGTGGCGGGAGGCGGAGGGCGAGCCCCCCTCGACCCCGGCGTTGGCGGGGGAGCGCGGATCACCGAAGCCCGGGAAATCCGAAACTCCGTAGAGGAGGACGAACCCCGTGATGGCCACGGCGATACTGGCAAAAATTTTTGGATTCATCAGTCGGACGATCTCCTTCGGGTGTTGAGGATGGTGGCGATAAACAGCACCGTACTGATGCCCGCGCCCACGGTGGCTTCGGTGAAGGCCACATCCACCGCGCCCATCTCCGCCCAGAGCAGGCAGATGAGGAACCCGTAGATCGCGAAAATCATCGCCGAA
>CAYLJC010000069.1:0-9469 GCA_964383345.1 uncultured Akkermansia sp.
CGAACCCGTCCCCGCCGACATGCAGGGCCGCAGCCTCCTGCCCTTTTTCCAAGGAAAAACGCCGGAGGACTGGCGCACCAGTTTCTACTATCACTACTACGAATATCCCGGTGCCCACAGCGTGCGCAAGCACTACGGGGTTGTCACGGACCGCTACAAGCTCTTCCATTTTTACGAGCCGGAGACGGACTACTGGACCCTGATAGACCGGGAACGTGACCCTGACGAACTGAGCAATGTCTACGGAAACGAGGACATGGCCAAGATACAGGCGGAACTCCACGCCGAACTGACCCGGCTGCGCGAAGAATTGCAAGTGCCCGAAACCGACGCCCCCGAATCGCTCATGAAAGTCCCCGGGAAAAAGAAAGGGAAAGGCAAAGGGAAAAAATAACAAGGACAGGCAAATCCTCAACCGCAACGACCCCGCGCTTCAGACAGGATCAGGAAAAACCATCCTGTAAAATCCTGTTATCCCGTCCCCTCAATCCACTGGCTTCGTCGAGAACCGCCACGGGTTCCCCTTCGCTTCCTCTCCCCGAAACTCCGCCGGGGCTAAAAAGCCCCGTTCCTTGAGGCTGGCGCCCGCAGCCACCTTCGACCCCAGGAAAAAGCTGAAACGCTGAAATTTCGAAATCAGGAAATAAAATTACCGCGCTCCACGCCACACTCCATTTCAGCGTTCCCCCATCATCAGAGCCAGTCAACCGAATAATGTTCACAAGAACATTTAAAAACATTGACCGATGAACGGGGCGATGGGACGTTTTCTTCCCATGTCCCTGCCCCTGACAGCCCTTTTCGTCGACTGCGACAGCTACTTCGCCAGCTGCGAACAGCACCTTTGCCCCGGCCTGATCGGGGTGCCGGTGGCCGTCGCGCCGGTGTTGGCGGAGTCGAGCTGCTGCATCGCCGCGAGCTACGAGGCCAAGGCCTTCGGCGTGAAGACGGGCACCGGCATCCGCGAGGCCCGTCGGCTCTGTCCCGGGATCGTGATCGTCGAGGCGCAGCCGCCCGAATACATCCGCCTGCACCACGAAATCGTCGCGGCGGTCGAAAGCTGCATTCACGTCGAGGCGGTCCTGTCGATCGACGAGATGTGGTGCTGGCTGCCGCTCAACTGGCGGGAACCGGAGTTTGTGCTCGACCTCGGACGTCAGATCAAGCGGGCCGTGGCCCGCCAGGTCAGTCCCGCGATCAAGGTTTCGGTCGGGGCCGCCCCGAACCGCTTCCTGGCCAAGCAGGCGTCCAAGATGCGGAAGCCTGACGGGCTTTTCATCATTCGGGAAAACGATCTGCCCAGGGTGCTGCACGAACTCGATCTCACCGACCTGAACGGCATCTCCGGCGCCATGGAGATGCGTCTTCACGCTGCCGGCATTCACGACGTGGCGGCCCTTTGTGCCGCGCCGAAGACCGTCTTGCGCGGTGTCTGGAAGGGAGTGCTCGGGGAGCGCTACTGGCACCTTCTGCGGGGCGATGAGGTGCCGGACCCGCCGACTTCGCGGCGCTCCCTGGGCCACAGCCATGTCTTGGCGCCGGATCTCCGCAGCCCGACCAAGGCCTGGCCGGTCCTCTGCAAGCTCGCCCACAAGGCCTGCGAGCGGCTCCGGTCCATGGGATTGCTCTGTGGTGAAATCGCACTGGACTGCGGTTTTTGCGACGGGGAGCGGTATGCGCCCGCCCTCCGCGTCGCCGAGACGGACGCGACGCTGGAGATTCTCCGGTGGATCCGTCGGCTCTGGGCGGACCTGCCCCGGCGCCGGGCCGAACTGGTGCAGGTCGGCGTCACCCTGTCCCGGTTCGTTCCCGCCGCGAGCCATACACCCGATCTGTTTGCCAGCGACGAGACCTCGGCCAAACAGCGGCGTCTCGACGAGGCCCTCGACAGCCTGCGCATGCGCTACGGACGCGACGTCGTCCATCTCGGGGTTGTGAACGGAGCGCGACAATCGGCACCCATGCGCATCTCCTTCGGGCATGTGCCCGACATCGGTCTGGAGGGGGATTGACAACACATGACGGGATGGGCCAACCCTCCTGTCCCGCGATTTTCAGACAGGATCACAGGATGAACAGGATCAGGAAAAAATCATCCTGTAAAATCCTGTTATCCCGTCCCAAAACCCCTCTTCCCCAGCCCCCTGTCCCGCGAATTTCACCTTTTCGCTCCCTACCCGGGAAAATCAGTGTGGATCAGCGAAATCAGCGGTCCCGAAAAGACCGGAAGCCGTTTTCATGGGAAGCACGAGCCGCATGGGGTGAGTATCCAAGGCCGTGAATCCGTGCCTCTCGTAAAACCGTTTGGCCGCGTCATCCTTCGCCTCGACCACGATCAGGGAAGCCCCGATTTCATCCGACTGGCGAACGCAGCGGGAAAGCGCGTCGGCCAGGAGAATTCCACCAAGTCCCGGAAACGCGACATCACGCGCGAGACGCCCGATCAGGATGCCCGGCACGGATGAGTAGCGCGAAAGCAACTTGGACATCGCCGGCGGAAGAGTGTCCAGCTCCAGCGAGAAACCCGAGAGCGTGTAAAACCCCGCGATGCGTTCCGGCTCGGAACCGGGCACAACGACAAATACGGCGGCGGAAAACCGCTTCACGTCCTGTGATGCGCGGGTTTTCAAATAAACGTCCAGCGCGGGAACGCCACAGGAGAACGAGCCGCGCTTGTGGCGGGAAGCCAGCGCTTCCGAGTGGAAACCGCTCATCGCATGGCGACCGATTTACGATGCCGCTCAACGGCTTTTTTCAGGACGGCATTGGGCTTGGGCGGATCGATCAGCAGCTTGGCCACGCGCAGGCTGTCCGCAGTGCCCAAGGTGATCATCTCATGCTCCCGCACCGTTTCCCGCGCCGCTTTGTCGAGGCTCGCGATCACAAAATCCGTCAGGGTTCGCCCCTGAAGGTTGGCGGCGTGCTGGATCACTTTTTTCAAGGCGACGGGGACACGGGCCTCCAGACGCTCCGTTTTTGTCCTTGCTGGCATGAAGAAAATTTCCCGGCAATTTGCCGGAAAGTCAAGAACGGAGACAGGGGGCAGGTAATTATCAAAATGCTCAAACTGGTTTTCCTCATTCCTTTGTAACAGTGACAACGACCGAAGATGCTGGTCCTTTGCAATGGCTGCCCTTCTTTTACTCAAACACAAAGGGCAGCGGCGCTTTTGCTTTGGCGGATTGTTCGGCGGTTTCGGCGACGGCGAAGGCGCGGGCGGCTTCGCGGGGGGTCACCACCGCTGGCGGCTGGCCGGTGCGGACGCAGTTCGCGAAATAGGCCAGTTCGACGGAGAGGGCTCCGATCTGTCGACCGTGTTGGGTGGGCCAGTAGACGGTGTCGGGCATCTTGGTACCCTCTCCGTCGAGGATGCTGAGGCCGGTGTGGGCGGCGTCGATGGAGAGGGTGCCCTCGGTGCCGATGATCTCGAAGCGGGCGTCGATGGTGGTGGGGACGTTTTCGGGGAGGCACCAGACGGTTTCGACCACTCCGATGGCCTCCTCACCGAAGTGGAGCATGGCCCAGCCGAGATCGGGGTAGGTGTGCCCTGATATTTTCACATTCCGTCCGTAGATTTCGGTCGGGTCGGCCCCGGTGAACCAGAGCATGAGGTCGATGTCGTGAATGCCGTCGCCGAGGAGCGGGGAGATTTTGTCGAGTCGGATGTGGCCGGGTGCCCTGGGCAGGTTGCGCCGCGCATGCATGGAAACGATGCGGCCGATGCGGCCCGCGTCGAGGGCGTCTTTGGCGAGGGTGACGCGGGGGTCGAAACGGCAGATGTGGCCGACCATGAGAAATCCGGGGGAGGTCTCCGCCGCCTCGACCAGATCGAGGCACTCGGCGGAGCTGGAGGCCATGGGCTTTTCAAGAAAGACGTGTTTGCCGGCGGCGAGGGCGGCGAGGGCGGTCTCGTGGTGGTCCTGCCAGTGGGTGGTGATGCTGACGATGTCGATGTCGGGATCTTCGAGTAGTTTGCGGTAGTCGGTATGACAGGCGGCGATCTCGAATTCCACCTGGGCGAGGGCAAGTCGCTCGGGATTGCGGTTGGCGAGGGCAATCAGTTCGCTCCCGGAGAGCGCCTGGATGGCGCGGGCGTGGACGGCACCGAAGCGGCCCACGCCGATAATTCCCCATCGGATTGGTTTCATAGGCTGGGTTGGATAGGAGGTCAGTATTTCACTTTTTTCCGTTTCACGACGAGGGGAGTTTCCCCGACATCTTTTTTCAGTTTGTTGATCTGGTCGCGGATGAGGGCGGCGCGTTCGAATTCGAGTTTGGCGGCGGCTTCCTGCATCTCGCCTTCGAGTTCGCGGAGGACCGCGAGGGTGTCGCCGTCGGATCCCGTCTCGGCAACGAGAACGTCCTCGACGGCTTTGCCTTTTTGATAGAGACGCAGGCTGCCCTGGTCGCCGCGAGTGACGGTGTGGGGGACGATGCCGTGTTTCCGGTTGTGTTCGCCTTGGATGCGACGGCGGTATTCGGTGATCGAAATGAGGTTCCGGATGGAGTCGGTGACGACGTCGGCGAAGAGGACGGCCTCGCCATGGACGTGGCGGGCGGCGCGCCCGACGGTCTGAATGAGTGCGGTCTCGCTGCGGAGGAACCCCTCTTTGTCGGCGTCGAGGATGCAGACGAGGCTGACTTCGGGCAGGTCGAGGCCTTCGCGGAGCAGGTTGATCCCGATGAGGATGTCGAATTCGGCGGCGCGGAGGCTGCGGAGGATCTCGACGCGTTCGATGGCATCGACGTCGGAGTGGATGTAGCGGACCTTGAGTCCCACGTTGCGCAGGTAATCGGTGAGGTCTTCGGCGGTGCGTTTGGTCAGGGTGGTGACGAGGACGCGCTCGTGCTTTTCGATGCGCTGGCGGCAGAGTTCGATGGTTTCGTCGATCTGGCCTTTGAGCGGGCGCAGGGTGATGATGGGGTCGAGCAGTCCGGTCGGGCGGATGATCTGCTCGACGATGAGGTCGGTTCCCTTTTTCCCGGGGTCGAAGGCGGCGACGGGCTGCTGGCTTCCGGAGATGCGGGGGACGTGGGCGGGGACAAATTCCTCTACGCCGGGGCCTTTTTTCCGCCGGGGAATGTAGCCGGTCTTCCCGGCCCGCGAATTTTCGATTTCGAAGCGGGCGGGTGTGGCGCTGACGTAGAGGCGCTGGCCCGTGGCGGCCATGTATTCGTCGAATTTGAGGGGGCGGTTGTCGAGGGCGCTGGGGAGGCGGAAGCCGAAGTCGACGAGGGTTTGTTTGCGCGAGCGGTCGCCCTCGTACATGCCGCCGATCTGGGGAATGCTGACGTGGGATTCGTCGATCACGGTGAGGAAACCCTCGGGGAAAAAGTCGAGAAGGGTTCCCGGTTTGCTTCCGGGCGGGCGGGCGGTGAGGTGGCGGGAGTAGTTTTCGATGCCCTGGCAGAAGCCCATTTCCTGCATCATTTCGATGTCGTATTCGGTGCGCTGCTTGATGCGCTGGGCTTCGAGATACTGCTGGTTGTTCTCGAAGAATTCGATGCGTTCCTTGAGTTCTTTCCGGATTTCGCGGATCGCGACGGCCATTTTGTCCTTGGGGGTGACGAACTGTTTGGCCGGGTAAAAAGTGAAACCGTCGAGCTGGGATCTCCCCGTGCCGGTGAGGGGGGAAAAGACGGTGATGCGGTCGATCTCGTCGCCGAAAAACTCGACGCGGACGGCTTCTTCATCGAGATAGGCGGGGTAGACCTCAACGACATCCCCCCGCACCCGGAAGCGCCCGCGGAGAAATTCGATGTCATTGCGCTCGTAGAGAATGCAGACGAGATTTTTGAGGAATTCGTCGCGATCGAGGGTTTGTCCGACCCGCACCGGGACCATCATGTCCTTGTAGTCGTCGGGGGAACCGAGGCCGTAGATGCAGGAGACGCTGGCGACGACGATGACATCCTCCCGCATCAGGAGGGAACTCATCGTGGAGAGCCGGAGCCGCTCGATCTCGTCGTTGATGGCGGAGTCTTTCTCGATGTAGGTGTCGGTCCGCGGGATGTAGGCTTCGGGCTGGTAGTAGTCGAAGTAGGAGACAAAATACTCGACCGCGTTGTCGGGGAAAAAGCTTTTGAGTTCGCTGTAGAGCTGGGCGGCAAGGGTTTTGTTGTGCGACATCACCAGGGTCGGCTTGCCGAGATTGGCAATGACCCGGGCCACGGTGAAAGTCTTGCCCGAACCGGTCACCCCGAGGAGGGTCTGGTGCTGGTTGCCGGCGAGGAGGGACTTGGTGAGCTTGGCGATGGCCTGCTCCTGGTCTCCCTGTGGCGTGAATTCGGAACGGATGCGAAACAAAGACATGGGCGTCCTTGTGTATACGACACGGTTTCCCCCGAGGCGAAGAGAAAACGAGTTCGCACCGACCTCGCCGCTACCCGTCGGGGCATCGCCGGGACCAAGCGGGACGGGAGGAAGGAAGGAAGGAGAAACAGAGGGAATGGACCCGGGCCGGGCGCTCAGGCCTCGGTTTCGGTCTCTTTGGGCTCCACGCTGATTTTCCCCTCGATGATCTCGGTGAGAGCGATATCGGCGGCGCCCATGCGGTGGTCTGTCCTGACAAGGGGGGAACGTCCCATGTTCAATTGCTTCACCCTCGCAGAGACCAGATTGATCAGGACGGGGGGGTCGGGGATCACTTTAGATGCCGCTACGACTAGGTCACTTCTCATATTGATGGGGCGCTTTCCTGATGAGGGGGATTGGGACGCGTGACTGCTTTCGGGAAACGTCACGATGTTCGATGCGTCTTCAGACATGGCTTCGAGTCGGATCATCAGGGGGAAACACGGGCGGGATTAGGAATAAGGCCACTGCCAATCTTTGCGCATAGCATAAATCCTACAAAATTCAACAAATTTCTTACACGAAGCGCATGAAAAAGCGGTCAAGGGCGTTCTACCGCGGGGAAAGGGAGATTCGCTTGATCCGGGCGTCGTCGGACGGGCTCCAGGTCGCGATGGCGGGATGGTCTTTGAAATGGTTGTGAATGAGGCGGCGTTGGTAGGAGTTCATCGGCTCCAGTTTCACGGTACGTCCGGTGGCGATGACGCGCTCGGCGATTTCCTCGGCTTCTTCGATGAGGCGGTGGTCGCGGGTGGCGCGGTAGCTGTTGATGTCGAGGTGGACACGGGGGGCGGCGGGATCGTGATCGAGGAGGATGCGGTTGACGAGGTGCCTGATCTCTTCGAGCCGCTCCCCGTTTTCCCCGATGAGGAAGGACCCGTCGCCCGAGGTGACCTGCAGGGTCGATGTCTCCCGGTCCACCGAAACGGTCGCGACAAAGCCGAGATAGCCGAGCATGGTGTCGAGGGTTGTCTGGGCGTGATCGAGAGAGTCCATGGGAAAGGGAGAGAGCGGGCGGAAACGGCGGCGCGGGGTTCAGCGTCGTTTTTTCTTGGTGTGGCGATCCCCTTTTTCGCCGGGCATCTTGGTGCGGCTGCCGGGACCGGAGGGCGTGGCTCTGTTCTTTTTCGCCTCCTGGGCGGCCTCAGCTTGTTCCTGCATACGCTGCATGAATCCCTTTTTGCCCGAGGGATTCTTTTGGGTCAGTTCCGGTTCGGGCATTTTGTTCATCAGCCAGGTCTGGAGGATGGAGAAGGCGTTGGAAGTGGTCCAGTAGAGCGAGAGGGCGGCGGCGAAATTGTAACAGATGAAAATGAAGATGAGGGGCATCATCATGAAGATCATCTGCTGCGTCTTGTCTCCGGTCTTGGGAGTGATCGCGATCTGGAGGAAGCTGGTCACGCCCATGAGGATGGGGAGCGGATTGATGTCGATCCCGCCGAAAGCCGGGATCGTGAAAAGGGTGTCGGGCATGGAGAGGTCGGTGACCCAAAGAAAGGACTCGTGCCGCAACTCGACCGCGCTCCAGAGCATGCGGTAGAAGGCGAGGAAGACCGGCAACTGGATGAACATGGGGAGACAGCCGCCGAGGGGATTGATGTTGTAGGTGCGGTAGAGCTTCATCGTCTCCTCGTTCATCTTCTGAGGATTGTCGGCGTACTTCTCCTTGATGTCCTTCATCAGGGGGGTCAGCTTCGACATGCGTTTCATGCTGCGGGCTGATTTCGCGTAGACCGGCCAGATGAGGAGTCGAATGAGGAGGGTGATGAGAATGATGGCGAGGCCGTAGCCGCCGACCCAGCCTTTGATCATCACCAGACCGGTGATGAGGAGGGAGGCGATGGGTTTGATCGCCCAGCCGAAGAGCCAGCCGAGGATGGGCACCTCGTCGTAGTGCATGACGCGCTGGAGACGGTCTCCGAGGGCCTTGAGGCGGGAAAATTCCTTGGGTCCGAGGTAGATGTCGTAGGCGAGGGTCTCCGTCGCGCCCGCCGCGATTTCCGAGGAGGGGAGGCCGACCGCCGTCTCGGCGGCGAACATGCGCTTTTTCAGCGAAGCGGCCTCGTCATCCTCGACGACCACGGGAAAGCGGCTCGTCCAGACCTCTCCGGCGTAGGGAGTGACGGGTTTGACGATGGTGGTGAAGAACTGGTCGTTGACCCCGGCCCAGTGGAGTTCCTTGAGCGGGAAACGGTCGAAGGGGATCTCATCCTTGCCGAAGATCCCCATGATTTTTTTCCCTCCGAAGTAATCGACGGTCTCATAGGTGAAATCGCCGTCCTTGTCCATCCAGAAACTGCCGATCTGGATGGACCATTCGTTGAGGTGGAGCGGAGCGGCGGACCCGGCGTAGAGATAGCGCGTCCCGGGGCTGAGAGGAGCGGCGGTGGAATTGGTGGTGGCGAGTTCCACCCGGACAAGATAGGGGTCCACTCCTTCGCCGGGCAGGTGGATGGTTTTGCGGAGGGACAGGCCCGCCGGAGTGGTTTTTTCGTAGGTCACCGAGGTGGCGGAGCGGGACGCGACCGCCCAAAGCGCGGTGTCGAATTCTTTCGGTGCCGGGGAGAGAGTGGCGACGCCGTGGGTTGCGTTTGCATTGATCGTGATGACCCGGGACTCATCCCCGAGATGGCGGGGATGTTGTTTCATCTCCGCCGTCTGGATGGAGGCACCGCGGTTGGTGAGGTGGAGGCGGATGAGATCGTTCTCCAGGATCGCCGTTTCGAGCGCCGGGGCTGGAGCGGCAGCGGGGGCGGGGGCGGCCGTTGCGGATGCCCGGGGGCCGGGCGTTTCGGAAGCGACCGCGGGGTCGGTGCCGGCGGGGTCGCTTCCCGCTTCCGTCACTGCGGGAGCTGGGGCCGGGGCGGGGCGCTCCGCCGCGATACGGGCGGCTTCCTTGGTGTTCCACCATCCCCAGGCGAAGAGCAGGGTCAGGCATACGAGAACGCCAATCCACGAGGTACGATCCATGTTTTTCACGAGAGGGGGTCTTCTATTGATTCGTTGGGGGTGGAAATTTTCGAGGAGTCGATATCACATTTGCGGCGGCCTACATACGCGGCCTCGGGGTGTTTCGCCACATATTCTTCCCATCCGGGCGGAGGATCGTAGCCT
>CAYLJC010000070.1:0-9442 GCA_964383345.1 uncultured Akkermansia sp.
CATGGCTCCGCGTCCGGTCATCATCCTCGCGCAGGAAAAGGATTTCTTCGACGTGCGGGGCGCGGAGGAGAGCTACGGACGCCTGCGCCATCTCTACGGACTCCTCGGCGCGGAGGACAAGGTGAAACTCCACATCGGCCCCGATCCCCACGGCTACTCCCAGCCGAACCGCGAGGCCATGTACCGCTTCTTCAACAGCCTCACCGGCGTCTCCGACGCCGCCGCGGAACCGGATCTTGTCATCGAGAAGGACGAGGATCTGCAATGCACCCCCGGCGGACAGGTCGTGCTCGACCCCGGCTCGCGCACCGTTTTTTCCTTCACCAAGGCCAAGGCGGAGAAGCTCAAGGCGGCCCGCGAGGCGGAAAAGCTCTCCGCAGGGAAGCTGCGCGAAGCGGTGCGGACCTCGCTGGCGCTGCCCGATTCCGATCCCGCCACCGCGCCCGACTACCGCATCCTCCGCGCCTACGGTCCGAAGCGGGGCTACCCGCGCGAGCGCTGGGTCCACTACGCGGTCGGCAGCGAGCCGGGCATCGAGGCCGTCTGCACCGTCCTCTTCGACGCCGTCCATCTCTCGCGCCTGCCCGCCGCTCCCGAGGGCGGGGGCAAGGTGCTGCTCTGGATTGCCGAGCATTCCTCCGACTGGGAGCTGCGCGAGGATCCCGTGTTGAAGGAGCTCGTCGCGGCGCAGACCCCCGACACCCTCGTCGTCGCCTGCGACGTGCGCGGGGTGGGCGAGTCGCTGCCGGTCACCGCCGGGGACCGTCCCCACAGCTACTACGGGTCCGACTACTTCTACGCCGCCTTCGCCAACATGCTGGACAAACCCTACCTCGGAGGCAAGACCCACGACGTCCTCCGCGTCGTCGCCCTGCTCGCCTCGCGCGGCTGGACCGGCATTCATCTCGCCGCCAAGGGCCAGGCCACCCTGCCCGGCGGTCTCGCCGCTCTCCTCGATGAGCGGATTCAGCGGATCACCCTGCACGAGCCGCTGGAAAGCTGGCATTCCGTTGCGGTCGAGGAGCATTACCGCTGGCCGCTCTCGCACATGATCTTCGGCGTGCTGGAGACCTGGGATCTGCCGGATCTGTGGCAGGCGCTGAAAGCGAGGATTGCCTGACGCCCCCGCCTTGCTCCCCGGCGGATGGGATCGGGCAGGAGCAAGGAGTAAACCAAGATTTTGCGTCGCGGGGTTTTTCAATAGACAGCTAAGCTCCGCTCCCACCCAATCGTTCGAAAAAGGGAGTCTTTTCTCTTTCCTCCGAGGGACGGTGAAAGACTTGGCATAATCCCCGCGTAGCAAACGTCGCTCTTCGAATCGATTCTTCCGCTTTTCCCATGAATACCCGCCGCTGTTCCGCTCTTGTCACCGTCCTCCGACCGCTCCTCATTCTGCCGCTGCTTCTGTTCATAATCCCGCCCCTGCAGGCACAGGAGGCGGGAGGGGAATCGAGTCTCACCTTCACCCGCTATCCTTATAATTTTTCGAATGACAGGCCGCTGAAGCCGGACTCTTCCGTGTTGCTCCAGTTTAATGTCAATGTCAGTCCCGATTCCGTCGAGGGTGGGATACGGCTTTATGACAAGCCGAACGAGCGTTTCGCCGCGGTCACCGCGACGCGTCCGACTCCCGAGCAGATCCTGGAATTCCGCCGGAACACTCCCGATGAGAAGGACCTCGAACGCTTTGTGCTGATTCGCCCCGCCTCCCCCCTGCCGCTCGGCGGCACCTGGTACCTCCATGCCGCTCCCGGTCTCACCAGTGCCGACGGGACCCACGAGATCGTCGAGGGACAACTCGCCTATCTCGGGGAGCTGATGGCTTTCGAGATCGGGGACATTTACGCCTCGAATCCCTATGACGCGGAGCGGGAACTCGTGATCCGGCACAACAAGAGCGCTCTGGAGGGAGGGTTCACTCCCGAGCGCCTTGAAGAGTTCATCACCGTCTCGCCCCGCCCGGAGGGAATGAAGATACAGCCGGATCGCTACCAGATCACGATCGGCGGGGAGTTCGACTTCGGGATCGAATACCGCGTGACGGTGCGCGACGGCATCCTCGGGAACGACACGACCCAACTCGCCCAAGTGGTCGAGCAAAAGGTCGTTTTTGTGCCGAATCCCGGATTCATCACCTATCCCGCCTTTTCCACGACGCAGAATGCGACAGGCCACCGCAAATTCGAAATCCGCAGCGGCAACCTCACCGGCGTGAGGACGCGGGTGAAGCTCCTCGAAGGCAAGGAACTCATCACCGCGCTGCGCGAGTACCGCGACCACTACGAAGGCTGGGGCGAAAAGCAGGGACTGACCTACGAGGCGTTTCCCGGCAGGACGGTCTACGACCAATTCCGGGATCCCGCCGACGAACTCGATACCACCGAGACCGTTACCTTGCAGTGGGACGAGATGGCGAAAGGCGTCGCGACCGGTGCGTTTTTCCTCTGCAGCGAGGGCGATTCCTCGACGAGGGCCAGCCTCTCCGTCGGGGCGCAGTCGCTCATCCAGTTGACCGATCTCGGGCTGGTCTGGAAGCAATCCGACGAGGACACCGTCGTCTATGGGTTTTCCCTGAAGAGCGGCGCTCCGCTCGCGGGGCTGACGGTGAGGCTCCTCGATGAAGAAGCCGAGATCGTCGTCGAAGCGGTTACCGACGAGAGCGGCACCCTCCGTATCGCCGGTGATCACTACCGGGGCAAGGAGGAGCGTTTCTTTCTCGAAGCCACTCTCGGTGCCGACCGGCATGTCATCGCCTTTGAGGAGCGTCTCCCCGACGTCGGTTTGTGGAGCTTCGGGATTCCGCAGCGCTACGACGATCTCCTCGAGGGCGAGCGACGCACCCTTATCTTCACCGACCGCAATGTCTACCGGCCCGGCGACGAGGTAAAAGTGAAATCCATCGCCCGTTTCATTGACCCTGACAAACTTCTCGGACCGGGAAAAGGCGCGGCCACTTTCCGGGTGTTCGACGCCCGTCACCGCAAGCTCCTGGAGCGCGAGGTGACCTATGGCGACACGGGCAGCTTTGACGAAGCCTTCCTCCTCCCGGCCGAGGGAATGGGCTGGCACTCCATCGAGGTGGACTGCAATCCCCCTCTCGCCGACGGCGAGCACCCCGACTGGCGTCTCATCTCGAACCACTCGTTCCAAGTCGAGGACTATCGGGTGAACACCTTCGAGGTGAAAATCGCCGATGCCGGGACACCCGGGGACGGTGGAGAACTTTCCCTCCCGATTCAGGCGAACTACTACATGGGAAAACCGCTTTCGAAGGCCGCGCTCACCTGGATGGTCTACGCCCGCAACGAGTTCCCGCGTCCCCGCGGCTTCGATGAATTCCAATTCGGCAACCGCAGCGTCGACGAAGAGATTTTCCGCACCGAGGGCACCGCTTCCCTCACGTCCCAGGGCGAGGCGAGGGCCGTCTTTTCCCTGCCGGAGCAAACCCTCCATCCCGGTCCCCGCGAGGTCAATCTCGTCGCTTCGGTCACCGATGCGAACCAGCAGACCATCTCCGGTTCGAAGAGCTTCACCGTGGACAGCTCCGATTTCTACCTCGGTCTCCGCCTTCCCGAGGGAGTCCACCGCACCGGAGACACCGCGACCTTTTCCCTCGCCGCGGTGAACACCCGGGGCGAGGCGCACACCGCTCCGGTCGAGGTCGGCGTCCTCGTGGAAAAAGAGGAATGGACCACCGTCAAGGTCATGGGGGCGAACGGCAAGATGGTCCACCGCAACGACAAGCGTTTGCGTACTCTCTCCGACACCCCGGTGGTGCTGCGAACGGAGGTCGATCCCGCGACCGGCCTGACCCGGGCGATGCCGCACCGGATCACCTTTCCCGAGGCCGGTGATTTCCAAATCACTCTCACGGCGCGGGATGAAAAAGGCCGCCACATCCTCACCCGCAGCCCTTTCCGCGTCATCGGCGCCGAGGAGCCGGCCTGGTCCTGGCACGATGTCATCCGCATCGACCTGATTCCCGACAAAACCACTTACCGGATCGGCGACACGGCGAAACTGCTTGTCCGCACGCCGGTCTTCGGCCATGCCCTCCTTACCGTCGAGCGCGGCGGGGTGCGCTCGACCCGCTCGCTCCGGATCGATCAGTACGAGACCATTCTGGAAATCCCCGTCGAGGAAGGCGCGGCTCCGAATCTGTTCGCTTCGCTCCTCCTCATTCGCGGCTCCGGCGAGAGCCCGCACGTCCATCCCTCCGCCGACTACCGGCTCGGGTATTGCCAACTCGACGTCGAGGATCCCGCCGTGACCCTCCACACCTCCATCGACACCGGCGCGGCGGAGTACTACCAACCCGGCGAAGAAATCGAACTCACCGCCACCGTGCTCGATCATCAAAACCGTCCCGTCCCCGGAGCGGAGGTCACCTTCTACGCCGTCGATGAGGGCGTTCTCAGCCTCACCGGTCATCCCACCCCCGACCCCGGGGCGGTCTTTCACGAGTCCTTCCCGCTCGCGGTCAGGACCGGCCAGAGTCTCGGCGACCTCGTTCCCGAAAATCCGCTGGAACAGGATTTTTCGAACAAGGGATACGTCATCGGTGGCGGCGGTGTCTTCGGGATCGATCCCGAGCGCATGCGCAAGGATTTCAAAGCCCTCGCCTTCTGGGAACCCAGCCTCGCGACGGATGCCAACGGCGTCGTCCGAACCACGGTGATTGCTCCTGACAATCTCACCACTTTCCGCGTCATGGCGGTCGTGGCCGAGGGCAATCGCTTTGGCAAAGCCGAGGCCCCCCTTCTCATCAACAAGCCGCTCATCATCGAACCCGCGCTCCCCGGCTTCACCAACCTGACCGACCAGATCGACATCGCGGCGGTGCTGCACAACAATTCCAAGGAAACCCAGGAAGTCGAAGTGGCGGTGTCCCTCGACGCCCACGGGGTCTTCCTCGACGCGATCGGCGAAGTCGTCCCCACGAACCTGACCGAAGCCGCACCCGGTTCCGGCGGGAAACTCGTGAAACTCTCCCTTGCGCCCGGCGCGACCGAGACCGTTTCGTTCCCCATTGCGCTGACGAAGACGGGCGAAGCAAAGTGGGATTGGCGGGTCCGCTCCCTCACCGACGAGCGTCTCCGCGACGGGGTCGTGTCCATTTTTCAGGTCGGCTACCCTCTGCCGCTCTTGCGCGAGACGCACAGCTTCCGCCTCAAAAACGGTGCCGACCTCTCCAATGCCCTTGAGAAGATCACCCCGCGCCTGCTCGACGGCTACGGCAACATCGAGCTGACGCTCTCCAATTCGCGCCTGGTCGAGGCCGCCGACGGCATCGAATTCCTGCTCACCTATCCCTACGGTTGCGTCGAGCAGACCACCTCGAGCCTCATTCCCTGGCTCAGCACCCAGCAACTCCGGCCCGTCCTGCCCAAGTTGGAAAAATCCGCCGAAGAGACGGACTCCATCATCCGCAAGGGGATCCTGCGGATCTTCTCCATGCAGACCGATGACGGCGGGCTCGGCTACTGGCCGGGGGCGAAGGAATCCATCCTCTGGGGCAGCGCCTACGGATCCGTCGCGATCACCATGGCGGAAAAACAGGGCATCGAGATTCCCGAGGCCCAGGCGCTCGCCTTGCGCGACTATCTGTCCCTCGCCCTGCGCAACACGGCCGAACTGAAGAGTCCCTACGAGATTTCACAACGCTGTCTCACCGTTTACGCCCTCGCCCTCGCCGGGGTGGCCGAAACCAGTTACCACGAAGTTCTTTACGAAAAACGGAAAAACCTCTCGGCGGAGGCGCGTTCCCTTCTCGTCCTCGCGATGCTGGAGAGCGGGAGCGGCAGCCCCGAGCGCATCGAGGAACTTCTTTCCCACGACGCCAAGGTGCCGGTGGCGCAGGTCTCGTGGTACAAACAACCCTACATCGCCGCGACCCGGCTCCTCGCCGAAATCCACCGCGACCCCGGGAGCGACAAGATCGAGGGGTTCGTCGACGACCTGATGAAGCTGCGCGAGCCGCAGAACGGATGGGGCAGCACCTATTCGAACGCCTGGCCGCTCATCGCCCTCGCCGCCTACGGGGAAAAGGCCGCCGCGAGCCTCGCGGGGAACCGGGTCGACGTGGCTTTCGCGGGTGAGACCCATCGCGTCGAACTTCCCGCCAAACCCGGCAGCGAGGCGCTCTCCTTCGACTTCGAGGGCGGCGACCCGGACCGCGCCCTCTCGCTCGCAACCGGCGGTGAGGCTCCCGTCTACGCCAGTCTCCGGATCGCGACCCGCCCCGCCCTGATGCCGCTGGAGGCGGAAAACAACGGCTTCGCGATCACCCGGAACTACCGCAAGATCGAGAGCGACGGCTCCATTGTCCCGCTCGGGGAACTCCGTGTCGGGGACCTCGTTCTCGTGACCCTCGACATGAACATTCCCAACGAGCGCGAGACCTACCTCGCGATCGACGACCCGCTTCCCGCGATCTTCGAAGCGGTCAATCCGACTTTCAAAACGCAGGAAACCCAGCGGATCAACGCGCATTTCGAGGCGCGGACGCTCTTCACCAGCTACCGCGAGATCCGCAAGGATCGCGTCCTCTTTTTCGCCGACAGCGTCTTCGGATCGGGGGATTACCGGCTCCAGTATCTCGCCCGCGTCGTCGCCCCCGGCCAGGTCACCGCGCCGCCCGCGAAGATCGAGGCCATGTATGAACCCCGGCGCTTTGGACTGAGTGGCACCGAGCGAATTTCCGCCACCGCCCGCGTCCTCGAACCCGGCAAAGTCGCGGGGAACTGACGGTGCCCGCAGGGAAAATGCTCCGGTGATCCATCAGATGAGCCAGGGGAAAAAATGGAAACGGCGGCTGTGGCGGGCGGCCCTCGCCGGGGCGGTCCTGTATGGCGTGCTCTTCTGGATCGTGCCGAAATTTTTTCCCCTGCCCGAGGGGCTGGAGGCGCGCGCGCCGTCCGGGTTGCTTTTCCTCGACCGGAACGACCGGCCGGTGCGACGCCTCCTCGACGGAGATTTGCGGGCCGATGAACCCGCCGTCTTCGCCGAGTTTCCGGAAAATCTCCTCCTCGCCACCCTCGCCGCAGAGGACTCCCGCTTTTACGACCACAACGGTTTCGATTTTCTCGGAACGATGCGGGCGATTCGGGACGCCCTGCTCCATCGCCGGTTCGTCTCCGGCGCCTCGACCATCACCCAACAGACCGTGAAACTCTATTCGCCCCCGCGCGAACGCAACTTTGCCACCAAATTCATCGAGATTTTCAGTGCGAGAAACTTGGAAATGCGGTCCGACAAACGATCCATTCTCACCGCCTATCTCAACGCGCTCCCCTACGGAAACCAGTTCACCGGGGCGCGCGCCGCCGCCCGGGGATATTTCGGCAAACCGCTCGGAGACCTCTCCCTCGCCGAAGCCGCCCTCCTCGCCGGACTGCCCAACAAACCGTCGCGCCTGAATCCCTGGAAAAATCCCGAAGGAGCGAGAAAACGACAGCGCTGGGTGCTCGCCCGCATGAAGGAGGAAAAATCCATCGACGAAGTCGCCTTCGCCGCCGCCCTGCGTGAAGAGATCCAGCTTCGCGAGGGTCCGTTCCAGGCCTTCCACGCTCCGCATTTCATCGAGCTCGCGATGGCGCGGGAGAGCGAGGCCATCGCCGCTGCGGAGAAGCGTGCCGCCCCGGTGCGCACCACCCTGGATCTGGATCTGCAGCATTTCGTCGAGAGCACCGTTGCGGTCGAGCTGGCGCGGCTCGGTCACCAGGCCGGGGAGGAGAGCGACATCCAGGCCGCTGTCGTCGCACTTGACAATGCCACCGGCGACATCCTCGCCCTGAGCGGCTCGCGCTCCTACTTCGGTTCGTCCGCCGGACAAATCAACGGTGCCTGGCAGCCGCGTTCGCCCGGCTCGGCCCTGAAGCCTTTCACCTACGCCCTCGCTCTGCAGCGCGATCACACCGCCGCGACCATCCTGGCGGATACCCCCATCGAATACGTGACTTCCACAGGGGCCTACCAGCCGGTCAATTTCGACCGCCGTTTCCAGGGGCCGGTCTCGGTGCGGCACGCTCTCGCCAACTCGCTCAATGTCCCGGCGGTGAAACTGCTCGACGCCATCGGCGGGCCGCCGGTGCTGCATCAGTGTCTCCGGGAGGACCTGCGTTTTTCCACCCTCGCACCGGCCGCGACCGAATACGGGCTCGGACTCACCCTCGGCAACGCGGAGGTCCGGCTCCTCGAACTGGTCAACGGCTACGCCACCCTCGCCCGGCTCGGGATCCACCGGCCCTTCCGTTTCCTGCGGGGGCCTGACAGGGTTGCTTCCGCGAGCCAGGAGGGTCGGGTTTTCGACCCGGACTGCGCCTGGCTCATCGCGGACATCCTCTCGGACGACCGCGCCCGGGCCTCCTCCTTCGGATTGCATTCGCCGCTGAATCTCCCGTTTCGCACCGCGGTGAAAACCGGCACCTCGACGGACTTCCGTGACAGCTGGGCGGTCGGGTACACGCCGGATTTCACCGTGGGTGTCTGGGTGGGTCGCTTCAACAACCGTCCGCTCAACCGCGTCACTGGGGCGATGGGGGCGGCCCCGATTTTCCATCAGGTCATGGTCCGGCTTCATCGCGGACGCGAACCGCGCTGGTACCCCCGGCCCGCCGGCGTGGTCGAGGCGACGGTGGATCGGATCAGCGGGAAACGTCTCCCCGAAGGAATCACGCTGCCGGGGACACGGCTGCGTCAGGAATGGTTCGTGCAGGGCCGCCTCCCCGCCGTGGCCACGGACGAGGACTACGACGCCGAATCCCGCACCCGCCTGCCCCCGAGCTACGCGAACTGGTGGCGGAGCGAGGCCAATCCGCTCCGGGAGGTGGCCGCCCTCGACGCGCTCCCGGCGGCGGCGGTGCTTCCCGACTTCCGCATCGTGAGCCCGCTCGAGGGCACTATCGCCTTCACCGACCCCGATCTCCCCGGTCGCGGCGCTCGCTTTCCCCTTGAGATCGCCGGGAGCGGCGGAGAGGAAATCGAGTGGTCGAGCGCCAGTCTGGCGATCGAAACGGAAGGGACCCGGTCCTGGCTGATCCTGGAACCGGGCGAACACGAGGTCGCCGCCTACGACCGCAAGTCGGGACGCCGCGCCACCGCCCGATTCACGGTGCGGAGGTTGTGAGGCGTGTCCGGCGGTCCGGGCGGATTCGGGCGTCAGAGCACCACCGTGGTTGCCCTTTGGATCCCGGGAATGGCTCCGATCTTGCCGAGCGTCTCGTCGTCAACAATGGAGTCCACATTGAGAATGCTGAGGGCCTCGCCGCCGACCTTGTTCCGGCTCAGGGACATGTTGGCGATGTTGATGCCCTCTTCGCCGAGGACCCGGCCGATCGCCCCGACAATACCGGGGGCGTCGGTGTTGGCGAAAATGAGGAGGTTGCCCTCGGGAGTGGCGTCGATGTTGTGCTCCTGAATTTTCACGATGCGCGGCTGGCTT
>CAYLJC010000071.1:0-1305 GCA_964383345.1 uncultured Akkermansia sp.
AAGCGTTTGGTGCCGTCCCTGACCCCTTTCCACGCCGCCCCCATGCAGAAGCGGGTTGAGCCGTTGTCGCGGGCGTGGCGAGCGCGCTCGAGGACCTCGTCTTTTTCCATGAGTCGTTCCGCCGCGACGTCGGTGGTGTAGCGGGCCGATTGGGCGCAGTAGGAGCAGTCCTCGGAACAGCCGCCGGTCTTGATGCTCAGGAGCGTGCAGAGCTGGACCTGATTTTCCGGCCAGCGTTCCTCGTGGACCTTGCGCGAGCGCTGGATGAGGTCGAAAAAGGGGAGCGAGTAGAGCTGCTGGAGTTCGTTGAGCTGCATCGGTGCGGGAGTGTGGTATCGGTGGGGTGCCTTGAGAGTGGACCACGAAATCCGGAGATTTCACCTAAATCTTGCAATTTTCTAGCTTCCCCAGCGCCCGCCGTTGGACACGAAGGGCAGGGTTCCCTTGTAGCACTCCGAATAATCGGTTTTCCCGACGGCACCGATCATCTTGATCCGGGTGACGCGGCGGAATTCCTGGCTGAAGGATTCTCCGGTGTGACAGCCCCAGCTCTTGGCGTAGGCGCCTTTGGCGAAGACCTTGCGGTCGATTTTATCCAAGTCCCCTTGGTGGAGGAAGGATTTGGAGGCACCGAGGATGTGATTGCTGTAATCGAAAATGAAACAAAATTTGTTGGAATGGCCGAAATATTCGAAGCCCGAGACTTTGATCTGGGTGCGGTTGCGCCCCGCGTTGAGGTAGTGGATGATCTCGTCGCCCTGGTCGAACCAGACGAGATTCACTCCGTATTTGTCGCGGACGCTTTCGATATGGTTGATGAGGGGTTCCCCGTCCTCCTGGGCGCGGGTTTCGTAGCCGGGGCGGTAAACGAGCCAAGTGAGGTTGACCGCGTTGTTGCTGGCCTTTTGCAATTGTTCGATGCGGATCCGGGCGGTGCGGATGAAATTGCCCCACCAGCGGTCGTGGCGATGGGCTTCACGGCGGTATCCCTCCCAGTAGAGCAGAGCCGGCCCTCCGGAGACGATGATGTATTCATCATTGGGATCGAGGGGGGCGGCGGTCGCCGACGGGATGGTAAGGAAGGAGAGAAAGGCGAGGAGGCTGAAAAAAAGAAGGCGAAGGGTCATGGCTGGCCTGGGTCTTTGGCAAAACTTGTGGGGGGCCACAGGAGAGCGTAAGCGGAGGCCCCGGAAATGCAAGCCGCCGCCCCATTCCGCCTTGAAGGGGGGAGGGGAGAAGGCCGGCGGAGAACCTCAGCCGAGGCCGATCAGATCACTCATCCGGGTCCAGATCCACTGGACCATT
>CAYLJC010000071.1:1315-9401 GCA_964383345.1 uncultured Akkermansia sp.
CTTCGTCGAATTGGACGAGGCGGGTGTAGTGGCGGTTGATGCGCCCGACGAACCAGCGCCAGGTCTCGCCCGGTTGGCCGTTTTCGAGGAGAAAATGGGGGCAATCCTTGTTCGGAGTGGAGTATCCCTCGCGCGGCCAATGATAGTGGGCGCGGATGTTTTCCACCGGGATCTGGTGGTGATACATCAGAGAGGCGGCGAGCTTGGCGGTGCGTTCGAGGGTGGCGAGCTGATCGTTGCCCTTGTGTTCGCACATTTCGATGCCGATCGAATAGCGGTTGCCGGGTCCGTCGAAATCGGCGTGTTCGCCCCGCTCGCTCGTGGGAATGTGCTGGATCACGGTGTCGTCCTGCACCGTGAAGTGCCAGCAGAGGTAACCGCAGACGCCTCCGCGCAAGGCTCCGCGATTGAGCGCCTTGGCGTGGGCGTAGGCGTCGCCGGTGGGGTTCTGGGTGCTGTGGATCGTAATGTAGCGGGGTTTCATCTCCCGAAAGAGGCGGCGTCCGTATTTCCCTTCGGGAATGAGATTGACCTTCAGATTCAGGGCTTTTTGCGCCTCCGCCGGGTTGAGCGGCACATTCGCGACCGCCCCCAGTTCCCGTTCCCAGAACCCCGCTTTGGTGCGGGGAGATGCCTGGTGGGTGTTGCACGAAGCGAGAATCAGCAGGACGGCGGCAAAAAGCGCGGAGGGAATGATAAAGCGAAGATGTTTCATGATTCCAAATAAGGGCAAATGAATAAGGAGAACTAAATTTTAGTGCATTTGAATAAGTTTCGCAAATTTTTTAAGGAAAAATTAAAATCTTCTCAAAATTGATCGGTAATATACCCGAAATAATCCTCCTCACCGCACGGAAATTATAAAATCAACGTTCGAGGACCTCCACTTCATAGCCATCCGGATCGGTTACGAAGGCCATTTTGCCTTTTTTCCCCGAGGGAAAGGCCTCGCGCCAGTCTTCCGGCCAGATTTCGATTCCCGCTTTTTCCAGTCTGTCGCAGTAGATCATGATGTCTTCCACCCCGAGGGCGGTGTGCATGAGGTCTTCCGGGAATTTCACCTCGAAGTCCGGCGAATAGCAGAGTTCGAGAAAATGATCGTTCCCCTCGAGTTCGAGGAAGGCGAGTTGGTTTCCCGAAGGGGACTTGTCGGTGCGCCGCGTCAGGGTGAATCCGAGGGTTTCATAAAACCGGATCGTATTTTCGAGGTCGCTGACACGGATGCGGGTGTGGAGAAATTTGATCATGGGACAGTACTGGAATGTTTTGTGTCGCTTCGCAAGGAACGGTTCAACGTCCCCGCCGCTTTTTCGCGTGAGATCGCACGACCGATGAACTGCGAAACAGTTGACCGCCGCCGTGGTCGCCCTTACTGGGACGCCCCATGCAAAAAACCGCCAAAGTTGACTTCTACACCGTCGATGTCGAATCGACCGGACTCGAGACCATTCTGCGCGAACTCCATGCCACCGCCGCCGACAGCGCCAAACGCAATGTCGAGAGCAACGACGACTGGATCCGCCTCGCCCGCGGTCGCCTCACCGATCACGGCTACCTCGGTGATCTCATGCGTATCTCGATGGCTCCGGCCGGTTTCCGCGCCGATCTCGCGGGCAAGGTTACCCCGATCGATCTCAGCAAGGACGAGGGGGTGGCGGAGTGCTCGGCCTTTTATTTTGACTTCGAGAGCGGCATCCTCACTCTCCAGCGCAACAGCCGCGCCGCCTCGTGGCGTCAGTTCGGCCAGTATTTCAAACGTGTCGCCGATCTCGACACCGACGTTCAGATCCAGCCGCTCCTGCGGCCGATCGAGATGAGCAAGGTGAAGATTCTCCCCCTCCTCCGCAAGGTCCATATCAGCTCGGCTGTCGTTGACGTCATGGGAACGCTGGAGAACATCGACGAAGGCAGCCTGCAACTCATCCGCCAGGCCGCCCAAGCCGAGTCACCCGCCATCGAACTTGTCCTCAAGGCCGGTCGGGAAAAAGAGGCGACCTTGCATCACGCCGTGGTCCACGAAATCATCGAATCCTGGCTCCGGATCCACGCGGATTTCGGCGACGAGGAGAACGAGATCGTGAAAAAGATCGTCGTCACCGGCAAGGACGAGACCGGTGCCACGGTCGAGTTCGACTTGCTCAAGGACAAATTTTTCACCACGATGCGCTTCGAATGGGTGCCCGATGACGCGGCTCTTTGGAAAGCGCGCGGCGACGAAATCCTGCGCGCCTGGGAGCTGAACAAAACCAGACTCCGGCAGCTCCTCCCGAAGTGAGGGGGGCACCCACGTCCGTGCTCACGGAGGCTCACGGACGCAGGTCCGCCACGCCGTTTTCGAGGGCGTGGAGTTGCGCCACTTCCTTGTCATTGAGGACCCGGTTGAACACCGCGAGATCGTCGATGTGTCCGACGTAGGCCGCCCCGAGGACTAGCATGACGGCTTTCGGATCCCAGCCGAAGGTGAGGTCGTGGCCCTTGATTTCCCCCTGGAGGACACCGTCGAGATAGAGGGCACCCGAGGACGTTTCTTTTCCGGCGTTGATTTGGTCGAGGGTGAAAACCGCATGGGTCCAGCGATCCCGCGAGAAGGGGGTTTTTTTCAACTGCACCATGGGACGCTTCGCTTCGGGGAGGACTTCCCAGCCGAGACCTTCGGGGTCCCACAGTTCGATGAGCGGCCGGATCGCGTAGCGGAAGTAGCGGGGCGAGTGGTCTTTGGACCATTCCAGAAAAATGAAACCCTTCTTGGTGGTGTCGCCAACGATCTGGATGGGATCGCAGTAGCCCGGCTCGAGATCCTCGTCCGGATTGAGCCGCAGCCAGAGAGAGACCGTCGCGCTCCAGTTCTCCGCGTTGTAGCCGAGCACCCCGTCACCCCGGAAGGTGGGGCGCACCGTGGCCTTGCGGGGAAAGTGGATCGCCCCGCCGAATTTGCCGTCCGGAACGAGCTTGAGATCGTCGCTCTCGACACAGGGGACCAGTTCGCCGCCCGTTCTCAGATAGCAGGCCTTGTCACCGGTGGAAAAATCCGCGTCAAATCCCTTGTCGAAGGAGGCCGACATCACCAGCGCTTTTTTGAGGGCGTCATCGGCATGCAGGGAAGCGACCGCGCCGCCGAGGGAGAGAAGGAGAAGAACGAGGGGAAGAGGCGATTTCATGGTCGGGAACTTGCTCTTTTTTGGGGCCCCCGGCAAGGTTTTTTGAGGTTTTGAGGACGACCGTCCCTCTTGGAGTCCTCAAAAATTCCTATCGTAAAGACCTCGAATGTCCTCTACGTATTTGTCGTTTGCCACGATCCATGCTCGGGGGAATATCGCCTCCGCCTTGCTTCCGCACCCGCTTCCCGTATGACCGGTCTCCGAGAATCCGTTCCGCCCGCCCTCGTGATTGGGGGCGCTATCTTTCTTCTGGCTCCCGCCATCTGGGGTCTTCTTACCTACAATCGTCTCGTCCGCAGCCGCAACCAACTCCGCGAGGGCTGGAGCGGGATCGAGGTGCAGTTGAAACGCCGCCACGATCTTGTTCCCGCTCTCGTCGAATGCGTCAAGGGCTACCAAACCCACGAGCGAGAGGCGCTCGAAGCGATCACACGGACCCGCTCCACCCCTTCTCAAGACAGCGCCGACGAACAACAATTCAGTCGCGATCTCGGCCGGGTCGTCGCGTTGGCGGAAGCCTATCCCGACCTCAAGGCCGACGGTCAGTTCCTCAAGCTGATGAAGGAACTCGTCCACGTCGAGGAGCAGCTCCAGTACGCCCGCCGCTACTACAACGGCTCCGTCCGCGACCTCAACAACCTCGTGGAATCGTTTCCCTCCAACCTGGTCGCCCGTTTCGGCGGTTTCACCAGCATCGCGTTTTACGAAGTGGAACAAGCTTCCGACCGGCTCCCTCCCGATCTCGCCCGACAGCTCCGCCATTCCTGAGCCGCCTCCTTCATGAAAACCGCGTTCCTCCATGTTCTCTGCTGTTTTTTCGTCGCCTCCCTCGGTGCCGGGGAAGTCATTGATTCCTTTCATTCGCACATCGAAGTGCTGCGAAACGGCGATCTCTTCGTCACCGAGACGATCCGCGTCACCTCGGCGCAAGACAAGATTCGTCACGGAATCTACCGGGATTTTCCCGAACTCTATCGCGGTCCCTGGGGCCTTCGGGAAAAGCGCTCCTTCGAGGTTCTCTCGGTCACCCGAGACGGCGGACCGGAACCCTATGTCGTGGAAAAACACGAGGCCGGGACCCGCCTCCGCATCGGCGAAAAAAGGACCATCCTGTCCCCGGGCAGCCACCGTTTTGTCCTCCGCTACCGCACCAACCGCCAGCTCGCCACATTCCCGTCGCACGACGAACTCTACTGGAACGTCACCGGAAACGAATGGGAATTCCCCATCCTGGAGAGCCGCGCCGAAGTTGTCCTTCCGGAAGGAATCCCGCTCACCGGTCTCGAGGGCTATCTCGGTCCCGCCGGCTCGAAAGAACGCCCCGTCGCCGGACCTGAACCGGCAAATACACTTTCCGCCGGACGCGTCCTTCCCCCGGGCGAAGGTTTCACCATCGTCGCCACCTGGGCGGCGGGTTCACTGGACCCGGTCGCTTATCCCTCCGTCTCCGCCACCCTGTTGAAAGACAACCCGCTCCTCCTCGCCGGCCTCGGGCTGCTGTTGGCGATGTTGGGATGGCATCTGTTCGTCTGGATCCGCGTCGGTCGCGATCCCGCGCCCGGCCTCGTCATTCCCCGATTCGAACCGCCCCCGGGCTGGTCTCCCGCCGCCGTGCGGATGCTCAGCCGGATGGGCTTCGACAACACTTGTTTCAGCGCGGCGGTCATGGGACTCGCCGTCAAAAAACGGATTTCCATCGGAGGAACCCGGAAAAAGCCCGTCCTTCATCGGATCGAGGAGCCTCCGCAGGAAGCACTTGAGGAGGAGGAACAGGCCTTGTTCCATGCGCTCCTGGGAAAAAGGGAAAGCTTGGAATTGGTTCAGAAAAATCACCGCACCGTTTCGGCGGGGCGTGCCGCCTTGTACAGTGCTCTCAAAGCGGTGCTGGCAAAATCACATTACCGCACGAACCTGCGCTATTGGATTCCGGGGTTTCTCCTCGGCATCGCCGCTGTCGGACTTCTCCTGCTCGGTTCCCCGAAGCCGGAGGAGGCGGGATTCATGGTCCTGTGGCTCTCGATCTGGACCCTGGGGACCGGAGCCCTGGTGTCCGCCGTGATTTCCGGTTTTCGCGGCGGGGACTGGTGGGCGACCTTGCCGAAAGCACTCTTCGCCATTCCCTTCGTGATCGGCTGGCTCGCGGGCGTGGCCTTTCTTCTGCATTCCGCCGGACTATTTGTCTGCGGCGCGTTTGTTGTGGGAGCGATCGTGAACCTCCTCTTTTTCAATTGGAACAAAGCTCCCACCGAAAAGGGACGCAAGATTCTCGATCATATCGATGGGTTTCGCCACTACCTCGGGGTCGCCGAAGAAGACCGGCTCCGAGGTTTCGAGGGACCGCAAAAAACGCCGGAGCTGTTCGAGAAATTTCTTCCCTACGCCCACGCCCTCGATGTGGAGCAGGCGTGGTCGCGACAATTTTCCTCCATCCTCGCGGCGGCGTCCGCTTCGTCGGGCGACGGCACCCCCTATCGCCCGGGCTTCTACACCGGCAGCCACACGGGTTTTGATGGCGCCATGGCTGCCGCCGCGCTCGGCGGTGCCCTCAGTTCCGCTCTCACGAGCGCCTCGGCGTCGCCCGGTTCCTCCGGCAGCGGCGGCGGCGGTTCGTCCGGTGGTGGCGGAGGAGGAGGGGGAGGGGGCGGATGGTAGCGACCTCCCCGCGTCCGCCAAAGAAGTAGGACTCGACTTTGCCGGGCGCGGCCGGTAGATTCCCTCTCCATGGAAAATTCTTCCCGTCGCACCTTCCTGATTTCCGCGCTGTCCGTCGCCACGGCGGCGGCGGGATTTTTCCTCGGTCGGGTCACCGGACCGGAATCGTCCGCCCCGGCGTTGGAGGCCCCTCTCATCGGCATCGCGAGCCTGACGAGTGAAAATTACGTCCGTGCGGTGCGGGATTCGGGCGGCATCCCCATTGTGTTGCCGAACACCGATGGCAGCGTCGAGCGCATTGATGACTACCTCGCTCTCCTCGACGGATTGCTCATGCCGGGCGGGGCCGACATCCCGCCGTCGGAGTATGGCGAGGAAGCCCACGAGACGGTGGAGATTCTGGACGAGGCGCGCTACCAATTCGAAAAAGCGCTCATTTCGGCCTGGATGAAAAAGACCGACAAACCGCTCCTGGGCATCTGTCTGGGCAGTCAGTGGATCAATGTCGCGAGCGGCGGCTCGTTGGTGCAGGACATTCCGTCCGAGTTCGACGTGAACCATCGCGACACCACTCATCCTGTCACGATCGAACCCGATTCACGCCTCGGCGGCATCTTCGGGGCGACCGAGCTGGAAGTGAATTCCTGGCATCACCAGGCGGTGCGGAAACTCGGCGAGGGTTTGCGTATCGTCGCCAAAAGTCCCGACGGCGTGGTGGAAGCGACCGAAACGACGGACCCCGACCGCTTCCTCATCGGAGTGCAATGGCATCCTGAAAAAATGATGCCGGACAATGCCACCCAGGCAAAACTCATCGAGGCTTTTATCGAGGCGGCCGCGCGGGAGAAGGGGAAAAGGTGAGTGATCCGCTCCTTCAGACGAGGTCCACGATGGAGCCGAAGTCGGCGTCGAAGAGGCGTTTGTAAATGCGGGTGGCGATGCCGTCGGTCATCTTGGCGAGGACATCGCAGACGACACGGGCGCGACCAGTGATGTCGGGCTGGGCGAAGATCAGGCTTTCCTCCTCATCGGAGAGGAGCTGGTAGTGATGACTCCCGGGTTCGGACGGATGGATGTAGAGTCCGGCGAAGACGTCGAAGAGCCGCGAGAGGATGTAATCGGATTTGCGGTCGAGTTGCTGGAGCTGCTGGCTTTTGAAGACAAGATCGAGGGAGAGGCGCTTGTAGAGTGCGCAGGCTTCCTCGACGGCGGGGTCGATCAC
The DNA here is from genome assembly GCA_964383345.1 of uncultured Akkermansia sp. Classification (GTDB taxonomy): domain Bacteria; phylum Verrucomicrobiota; class Verrucomicrobiia; order Verrucomicrobiales; family DEV007; genus Arctic95D-9. Next base: position 8,348 of record CAYLJC010000071.1, read on the forward strand.
GAGCCGGTAGCGATGTCGCGCGGTGCGGTCGCTGAGAAAACCGTTGCTCTCCTCCAATTCGACCGCGTTGATGAAAGCCCCGATTTTTTTCCCGATGGTGGATTCGATGCGACCGCGACGGATGGCGTCGAGCAGTTCCTCGACGAGAGCGGATCCCTCGGAGTGGAGCGTTCGCGCCGCCGCCCATTTTTCGATTTTGTCGACGGGAAGAAATCCGGCCTGGACTCCGTCGGCGATGTCGTTGAGCGAGTAGGCGGTGTCGTCGGCCCAGTCCATGATGCGGCATTCGATGGAGCGGAAGCCGTTGCGGGCCTGTCCCGGTGACAGCTTTTCCGGAAAGCTCTCCCCGCCGGTGACAAACGCGAGGATGTCCGCCTGTTCCGCGTAGAGAAAGTGATTTTTCTGCGGCTCGACGACTTCGCCGAAGAGGGTCTTGTATTTCAGGACCCCGTCCATGAGCGCCCTCGAGGGGTTCATGCCGCGGTCCGGCCCGAAAAGGATCGTTGTGAGGATACGCAGGGTCTGGGCGTTGCCTTCGAAGCCTCCGAAGGGTTCCATGAGCCGGTGCAGGGCGCGTTCGCCGGTGTGCCCGAAGGGCGGATGTCCGATGTCGTGGGAAAGGCAGATCGCTTCAACGAGATCGCTGTCGATGTGGTGCCCGGGGGAGAGCAGCGGCGAAGTCTGGTTGAGCCGGTTGCAGAGGCTCCGGCCGATCTGGGCGACTTCGATGGAGTGGGTCAGGCGGGTGCGGTAAAAGTCGTATTCCCCGCTGAAAAAAACCTGGGTCTTGTTTTGCAGCCGACGGAAAGCCGAGGTGTGAATGATGCGGTCGCGATCCAGTTGGAAAGGACCGCGGTATTCGCCCGCCCGCGGTGGCGGGTCGACCCGGATGCGCTCCCGGTCAAATTCGTTGTAAAAATCGTTTTTCACGAGCCGACCCTAGCAGCCTGTTGAAAAACCCCGCAATACAAAATCTTGGCTTATTTTTGGTTGGGTAGCCAGCGGCTTTGCCGGAGATGTTTGGGAACGCCCCTGCGGGCTGCGGTCCTTTTCC
>CAYLJC010000072.1:0-7645 GCA_964383345.1 uncultured Akkermansia sp.
GGGAGGAACGATTCCAGAGACGGGGAGCGATTGCATGCCGATTCGTAGTCATTCATGGTATGCGGTCATCATGGCCGCCATCACGGCCGCGTTCGGCGGATTGACTCAGGTCAGCGTCCGGCGATTGCTGCGGCAGGAGGTCGATGATCGGCTGCGCGAGGAGGCCGCGGCGCTGGCCGACGTCATGCTGCCGCAGGAGGACGGCACGTCTCTCATCGAGCTGCATCCGGATCAGTTGGAACGTGTCGAGGAGGAGGAGGGGAACCATGACGAGGGTCTGCGTCGAAACGGACAGTCCCGCCAGCTTCATGAGGGAACTCGCGAGGATCGCGATGATCCCGGAGAACGAAGTCATGAGATTCTGCGCCGAGAGAACCCTGCCGCGATGATCCGCCTCGATCTGGTCCTGCAGATGCGCATTGAGCGGCACGACAAAAAAGCCGCTCGCGAAGCCGACCAGGGCGACCGCTCCGAACCACGGGAGTGTCCCGGGAGATAAAATCCCCACCGCCGCAAATCCCGCCGCCATGACCGAGCCGCCGAAGATCGCAAGGCCGAGGCGATTTCCCTTTCGCGTGAGCACCGAGACGAGGAGACTGCCCAGGATGAGTCCGGCCCCGATGACGAGAAACATCCGGCCCGAGGCGCTGCTCACCCCGCCTTCCGCGACATCCGGGTGGAGTTCTTTGGCAAAACCAAAAAAGGCCAGGCCGAGAAAATTCGCGATCAGCCAATAGAAGGCGATGAACAATCCGGTGCGGCGCAAAACGACGTGGGAAAAGAGATACCGAAGATCGAGGAAATGGCTCCAGAAGATCGCCGTTTTGAAGCGGGTCTCGGGATGCGAAGGCGTGGGGCGGATGAAGAGGGCGAGGACGAGCGGCACCAGCGTTCCGTGACCGATGACGATGACCGGTGTGAGAGCGGCACCCCAGGCGTGGTCCGTCGAGATTCCATGGGCATCATTGAGCCGCTGCAGTCCCGCGTCGAACCACTCCCCGCCCACCGCCATGCCGCCGAGGATGCCGACCATCGTCAGCATCTGCATGAGTCCGTTCGCCGACCCGAGCCGACGCGAACCGACGATCTCCTTGAGGATGCCCTGCTTCGCCGGAGAAAAAAGCGTCGATTGCACCGCGAGAAGGAAAAATCCGAAAACCGCGAACCCGACCGACCGCAGGACCAGGCTCACCGCGATGAGGATAAAAATGAGGAGCTGCAGGACCAGGGCCAGATAAATGACCCGGCTCTTCGCAAAACGATCCGAAAACCAGCCCGACACCGGAGCGAAGAGGATGAACGGCAGGGGAATCATCGCCGCGAGGACAAATTCGATGTTGTCCCCCAGCGGCGTCCCCGCCGCCGCCGTCACCGCAAGCCCGATGAGGACGAGTTTGACGAAATTGTCGTTGAAGGCATTCTGCGCCTGGACCACGAGAAGGGAAGTGAGAGACAGCCAGGATTGCGGCCGGTCTACTGGAGGGATCGTTTCTGGAGGAATCGGACTCTCGGACATAGTGGCCTTTGTAATCGAATTTGCGGAAGAGAGCGAACGGATTGTACGGCGAATCAGGCATTTCCCCCTCTTGTCACCCGATAGAGCCCGCACGCCTGGGCGGAGGCGGCGAGAAATCCCGACCATTTTCCCGAGTAGGGACGGGCCGGAGTCATCGTCCGCCACCCGTGTCTCGCGCCCGCTGCGGCGAGTTTCGCGCCGGGATGGATCATCACCGCGTTCTCCACCAGCTCCAACATCGGAAGATCCGCGGAACTGTCCGAGTAAGCCCACGAGTCCGCCAACATCGTCCCCCCGTCCGGGATCAGGCCCCGCTCCTTCATCGCGGTGACCTTCGCTCCGTGTTTGTTGTTCGGTCCGGTGATGACCGGGAGAAACGGCATCGTCGCGGGAACCTCCAGAGCCGTGCCGATGACATGATCAAACCCCAGCTTTTCCCCGATTCCCCGCAAATAAAATTCGGGGCTGGCGCTGTTGAGGATGAGAACCCGTCCCTCGGCACGGTTCTTTTCCACCTCCGCCACCACGGCCGGATAGAGCGCCGCCGAGAAATCGCTCTCCAGAAAATCCGCCACGTATTCCTCCAGCGCCTCGCGCCTCATCCCCGCGAGACAACTGAAAAAAAGGCGTTTCATCGTGCGCAGGCTCAGGAGACGCACCGCTGCGAGCGGCAGGCAGGGCAAAAACCAAAGCAGGTAGATCCGCCGCCAGCCCTCCCGCCGCAGCACGTAGTTGCAGAAAAGGGCCTGGGTGTCGTGCGGCAGGAGTGTCTTGTCAAGATCAAAGAGGGCGTAGCGGTCGTCCATCGGCGGCAAGGATAACCTGTCCCCCCGCTCTCCGCCACCATCCATCGGCTCGCCGAGGGCGGTTCGTCCTGCCTTTTTTTCGATGATTCCTTATCCCGCTCAACGCACCGTGCCGTTCAGCCCCTTGGCGCGGAGGGCGGCCACGATCTCGCCAGCCTTGAGACCTTCGCCGCTGACTTCGAAGGAGTCGGCCCCGTCCGCGGCATCGTGTCCCTGAAAACCGGAGACGGAGGAAAGAGCTTCGTTCACCGCCTTGACGCAGGATTCGCAGCAGAGATGCACGCCCGAGACCTTCACTTTCGACGACTCCGAGTCCCCGGCGGCAACATCCGCGATCTTGACCGTATCGTGGTCGGAACTGCCGTAAAAACCGGCCTCGGCGATGGCGTCGAGCGCCTTCTGGACCTCCGATCCTTTCTCGCCTTTCACCGTCACGCTTTTGCCGCTGGTGCTGACCTCCACGTCGAAACCGGAGGCGGCCTTCTCCACCCCCCGGCGGCAACCGCCGCAGCAGAGATGTACGTCGGTGAGGGTGACTTCGGTCGCGCCCTCCGGCGGAGCCGTCTTGGTCGGAGCCGAGGGTGCCGCAGCCCGCTCCTTGATGAAGGCCTGGTCCTCCGCCACCAGCATGGCGAGTGGCACCTCGACCACCGCGCCACCGTCGCGCCGGATGAAGACGGTGGAGGCGTCCTTCATGCGGACGAACTCACCCTCGATTTTGGCCCCGTCGGACGACCGGGTCCAAGTGCGCGCCTCGCTTTCGCAAGGCCCGGCGACGAACGCCAACACGGTGGCGACCCATAGCAAAAGTGTACGATTCATGATGGAAATCGTAGCGGATTCCGGTTCCGGGCGCCATAGGTCCGCGTCTCCGTGATCGCGCCAGTCGCCCGGCTTTCCGCAGGGCGCTTCCTTCGCCTCCACGATCCCGGGGCGGCGCGTGTTTGTCCTTGCGCACATCTCCGGATGGCGTGCTATTGCTCCAGGCTCTCCAAGCAAAAATACCGTATCCGCCAAGCCATGCGCTACATCGATTGTTCCCAGCCGGGCGGTCCCGAAGCCCTTGCGATCCGGCAGGGTGACCGGCCTGAACCGCGGGCGGGCGAAGTCCTCATCCGGGTGCGGGCCGCCGGGGTGAACCGTCCCGACATCCTCCAGCGCGAGGGGCGTTATCCTCCTCCGCCGGGGGCTTCCCCCGTTCCCGGTCTGGAAGTGTCAGGGGAAATCGCCGCCTGCGGATCCGGCGTCGATTCCTGGAAAACCGGCGACCGGGTCTGCGCGTTGACGCCCGGGGGCGGCTATGCGGAATACTGCGTCGCTCCGGCCGACCACTGCCTGCCGATTCCGGAAAATGTTTCCCTGGAAGAGGCCGCAGGCATTCCGGAAACGTTTTTCACGACCTGGACGAATGTCTTTGAGCGCGGCCGGCTGCGAGCGGGCGAGAGTTTTCTCGTTCACGGCGGAACGAGTGGCATCGGGGTCGCCGCGATTCAGCTCGCTGCGAGCTTCGGGGCGGAGGTTCTCGCCACCGCCGGTTCGGAGAAAAAGTGCCGGGCGTGTCAGGAACTGGGAGCCGGTCTGGCAATCCCCTACAAGGAACGGGACTTCGTGGTCGAGATCGGGAATTTCACGCGCGGCCGGGGGGTGGATCTCATCCTCGACATGGTGGGCGGGCCGTATTTTCCCCGGAATCTGAATTGTCTGGCGGAGGACGGTCGCCTCGTCCAGATCGCCTTCCTGCAGGGGGCCGACGTTCCCCTGGATTTGGCCCGAATCATGACCCGACGCCTCACCATCACCGGCTCGACCCTGCGGCCCCGGTCCGTGGAACGAAAAAGCGAGATCGCCCTGGCGCTCCGCGAAAAAGTCTGGCCGCTGTTTGCTTCGGGAGCCGTGCGTGTGGTGGTCGATCGGTTTTTCGCCTTCGAGGACGTGCGTGAGGCCCACCGCCACATGGAGGGCGGCCAACATATCGGAAAAATCATCCTGACAATGTGATTCTCGGGGAACGACCGACGGGAGTGACGGGGCCTACGGATCGCTCGGATCGGAATGGCCCCCGTGCCGGATGCGGAGCGACTTGAGTTTTCCGGCGAACCATTCCGTGCCATATCCACCCACCACACTCACCGTGTCGTAGGCACCCGGCCCCGGAAGCGGGAGGGGATCACCACTGTGCCCGTCGACCTGAAAGACGAGTGTCTCCTGATCGTAGCGAACCCTGACATCAGCCCATTTTCCCGGCTCGACGACCAAACCGGAATCGACGGTTTTTCCCTCCGCGAATTGGTTGAGAAAACGCGCCTTCAACCTGCCTTCCTCCAGCAGGATCGTCAGCGAGCCGGGGTAGTAGGAGCGATGAGAGAGGAGGACCTGGGTGCCCTCGAGGTGATCGGGCAGGATCTCCATCTGGATCTCGTAGCCGGCCCGGCGCGGAATGGTGCCCTGGGGCAGGGTGAGGAAGGTGCTTTTCCCGTCGAAGACGAGGGCGTGGGTGCCCGGAGAGATTTCCCGCCAGGTCGGGGCGGACGGGGTCCCGGCGGTACCCGGATAGTCCTCCGGTCGCAGAAAAGGAGTCCCGTCGCGACTTTCGGCACCGCCGCGCCCGGTCGCCTGACTGGAGTAGCCGCCCAGGAGGCCCCAGAACGGACGGCCTGCGGCGGTGCGCAGGACGGAGCCGGTTTGGTCCGGGGTGAATGGATAGACAATGTCCGGCAGGTGGGCCGCGTCCACCTCCACATCGACCGCTCGCCCGGCGGAGTCGGAGAAAACACGGGCGCTCCGGGTGCGGCCCGAGGGCGTCCCGGCGAGGACGGGGCGGCTGCGATAGACTTTGCCGGAGATGGACACGGCCTGTAGCTGGAGACGGGATCGCGGCAGATCCGCGCTCACCGGCACGGTGAAGGCGACGGAGGCGGCGTCCAGATGACGCGGCATCCGGTCTTGCCGGAGAAAGCGGCTGATCACCAGATTGAATCCCATCGGAGCGGGAAAGCCGTGGATTTCCTCCTCGTGAACCCGGCGCAGGGGGAGTTTTCCTTGCCGGATGCCGGGGAGGTCGATGTCCAGGACAGCGGCGTCGAGTTGCTCGGCGGGCACCGAGAGCAGAACACGCCGCACCCAGTTGCTGGAGGGCTGGCCGTCAAAGACGAGACGACTCCCCCCGTCTTCGACCCGCATCCCCTCCGGCACGGTCCACTGTCCCCGGGCGTGCTTCAGCGTGATCCCACCCGCCAGCCGGCGGCGGTCGGACAGGGAATCGAGGGACTGCCAGTCGATCCGGAAGACGGCGGTCTCTTCGGTTTCCCGCGGCATGGGGTCGGTGATCTCGTGGCTGTAGATCACGTCGTCGTTGTCGAGGAGTTCCACATAGGCGAGAGGCTCGTCCGCCGCGAGGCGCGCGGAGACTTCGAGTCGGCGCGGGTCGCCGTCCGGCCCTTTCCCGGCCGGAGTGACCGCCAGTTCGCATTGCGAGACCGCGAGCCGGTCGCGGAGGGGCTGCATGACCCATTTGTAATCCCAGTTCCAGGTGGATCGAAGCTCCAACGGCTGCCAACCTTCGGAGTAGACCCGCTCCCCGGCGGGACCGGTCACTTTCAGCACCGGGAGCAGGTAGCGATGCGCGGAAAAGGACTCACTCGGGATGCGCTCCACGTGCGCGCGCAGTTCGCCGGGTTCCATGATCACTTCCGGCGATGTCCAGACAACATCACCGGTCCCGCTGGTCAGCTCGATCCGAACCGTGAGGGATTCCTTTCCCGCCGCACCGGATTCCGGGACTCGCAACAGCTCCAGTTGGAGCGTTTCCCCGAGGACGAGGATTTTGCGGTAGGTGAGGATGAGATTGGGAATGTCGGTGTCGTCATCGGCGAGGGGCTCCTGGAGACGACCTTGCTCCCGAGAGGTGTAGTGGCGCAGCAGCCGCATCGCGGTCCGGCCGTTGTAGACCGTGGGCCGCAGACTGGTGTTCTCGTTTTGCTCGTCCCATTCGGGAATCACGATCAGGTCCGGCTCGGCGTCGAGCGCCGCCTCCAGCGAACGACGCAGGGTCGCGGTGCCGTCACTGCTCAGCGTGTAGCCGAGGCGGGTGCAATTCTCGTGGCCGATGCAGGCGGAGAGCCCCCATTTCTTTTTTCCGGCGAACTCCGGTTCCGCCAGGACCTCCCGCATATGGCGAATGATGAAATCGCGATAAAACGCCTCGTGGTGGACGCGTTGTTTCGTCTTGAGACTGGCTATCCCCGCGAAATAGAGGCCGTCGGTGCTCCGCGCCCATTGTCGCAAATACTCCCGGATGGCGGTCTCCTGCTCCGGCGTGATGGTTCCCGCGTCAAAACGGGGGATCCACCGGGACACCGACTCGCCCCCGAAGCGATCCAGCGACGGCAGGAAAAGAAAGTGGTCTCCATGCTTTTCCCGGGCGCGGCGGAAGACTTCCTCCCAGAACTCCGGCGGCCTGCTGTCGGCCCGGTAGGAAACGATGACGACCTTCCCGTCGATCCGGAAGGACCCGGGATTCTCCAGGGCGACACCCGCGAGCCGGACCTTTTTCTCAATGTCCTCGTCCGGTCCGAAATCCGTCAGCAGGGAAAAACCCTCGCCGGGATCGTTCCGGGCGAGGTCGTAGAAATACTCGCGATGGTACTCCGGAAAAAAGCCCAGCCCGCGCAGTCCGTATTGCCCCACGATTTCCCGGGTTCGGCGAAACTCGGCCGCGGATTGAATGACCTGTCGCGCCTCGTCGGGATCGGCCAAAGCGGGATCGACGAAGAGCGGGCGGTCCACCCAGCGGTTGTAATAATCCGTACGTCCCAGTCCGTATTTGACCTGGGTTCGCGAGAAAATCGGGACGGCGGTCGGTTCCGGGGTTTCCGCCGCCTGACAAAACACGATCCCGCTCCAGATCAGGCCCGGCAGGAGAAAAAAGAGCGGGCGGGAACGGCTCATGGCGGCGAGTTCCCTCACTTCAGCTTCGGCGCTCCGGGAACCCCGGCAGCCATGAGCTGTTTCAGCTCGTCGAGGTGATCGGTGTAGACGTCCTTCGGGAGGCACTGATGCTCCTTCATGATGGCGTTGGCCATGCCGACGACCTCGCCCATCATCCCGGTGGTTCTCATGACCCGCACGGTGCCGAGGGCGACGTGGGTGACGCTGATGTTCCGTCCCGCCATCATCAGGTTGGGCACGTTGCGCGAGTAGAAGCAGCGGTAGGGAATCGGGTAGGGCTCGATCCTGATGTGGCTCGCGGTCGACTGGAAGGCGTCGCAGGCACAGATCGGCTTTTTCGGGTAGTGCAAGTCGATGCTCCAGGTGGTGGTCACCG
>CAYLJC010000072.1:7655-9330 GCA_964383345.1 uncultured Akkermansia sp.
GTCGGGATAGGGTCTGGCTTCGACGATGTCCTGCTGCCGGAGCACAAATTCTCCCATGAGACGCCGGGACTCGCGCTTGCCGCCGATGTAGGCGACCCAGTTCAGCTTTCTCTTGGCGAACTTCTCCTCGCGCTTCGGATCGGTGCTGTTTTTGAGCACGCTCCAGTTCCCGAAGACCACCCGCAGGGCGTAGTCGCGGATCTCCTCCATCTGGGTCGCGTGGTTGAGCCGGGCACCGGTCTCCCAGTCCCAATCCCCCCGAATCGTTTCGACGCAGCTTTCCTCGGTGAAACCGATCGCCCACGGGGTGGCGGGAAAATCGGAGGCCTCTTCCTCCTCCTTGGTGTTCCACTGCACCGAAGTCCCCATCACCAGATTGTCCTCCACCGACGGAGCCAGCTCCTCCTCGGTGTGCTCCTTCGACTCGCGACCGATCCGGAAATCCGCCTTGGCGAGATAGCCGAGGTTTCCATCGCCGGTGCAGTCGGCGAAGATCCGACCGGTGACCTTCATTTTCTCACCGCTGCGAGTGTTTTGCGCCAGCACGGAGGAGATCCTGCCGTCTTTCATCTCCACCCCGTTGGCGCGGGTGCTGAGAAAGAGGGTGATGTTTTTTTCCGCGAGCACATACTTGAGCTTTTTGTCGTCCTGGTAGTTCGAAGCGTCTCCGGCGTTGTGCTGTTTTTTTTCGGGATGTGCCGCGATGACCGCGTGGATTTCCTTGCTGTGTTCCAGTTCCGGTTGCCGGTCGGCCTCCCAGAGGTTCCAATGCCCCACCGGTCCGAGCTGCTCGACGAGGTTGCCGAGTTCGGGATAGGGTTTCTTGCGGATCAGGCCGGAGAGACCGACCCGGACCTCCGAGCTGTTGTTTCCCCCGAGGACGGGACGATCCTGGATCAGGGCCACCTTGCAGCCGTAGCGGGCGGCGCTGACGGCGGCGCAGATGCCCGCCATGCCCCCGCCGACAACGACGAGATCGTAGTCGCCCTTGTCCACCACCTCCTGCTGCCCGGGCAGGAGCCGGTCCCGCAAAGTCTGGATCTCCGCGAGATCGTCGCCCGGTTTGAAGTCGGGGACATCGCTCAGCAGGATGGCATCACAGCGTCCGTTGAAGCCGGTGAGATCGCGCAGGGCGAGGCGGTGCTCCCCGGCGGCAAGCTCGACGGTGCCCCCGTCCTGCCAATGCCATTCCGCCCCGTGCTCCCCGAAGAGGACTCCGAGGGGCTTGTCGTTCACGGCGAGATGAAAAATCCCGGGCGATCCCGAGGCTTTCATCGCTCCCTCGAATTCATCGCTCTTCCATTTCCCCACCCAATCGCGGGTCCGCACCCAGATCCGGTGTGTCCCGCCTTTCTCGATACGAATGGTGGTCTCGGCGTCCGCGACCTTTTCTCCGAGACCATGAGCCATGAGGTAGGGGGAGCCCATCTGGTCCATCGATTGCTGATCGACGACCCAGCCGCCGATGTCGGAAAAGCTCTCGGCGTCGATAAGGAGCTCGTCGGCCCGCGCCTGCGGCAGGGCGGCGGTGGCGAGGGCGGCGAGAAGAACGAAAATTTTCCGGGTGTGGTAAAATGCGGGCATGAGAGAGAAAGGGTGGGTGGTGGCGACGGTCGCCGGGCGGATCGGTTCCTGAAACGGAGCCCGTTTTGAAACGGAATCCGTAGGAGAGGAT
>CAYLJC010000073.1:0-9323 GCA_964383345.1 uncultured Akkermansia sp.
TCCCCCGATGAGCATTTACGACCGTGATTACATTCGAGAAGACGCCTCCCGCCACCGTGGAGGTCCGTCCGGGTGGAGCGTGGTGACCTGGCTGCTGGTGGGGAATGTGGCCGTATTTGTCCTCAACAACCTCCTTTTCTACAATCCCAACCGGGAAATTTTCGGACTTTCCCTCCGCGCCCTGGAGTCGTTCCGACTCTGGACCCCGCTCACCTACCAGTTCATCCACGCCAGTCCCTGGCATCTTCTCGGCAACATGCTGGGCCTCTTTTTCCTCGGCCGCATGCTCCTGGAAATGATTCCCCCCCGCGAGGTCCTGCGCCTCTATCTCTTCGGCGGACTCGGAGGAGGATTCCTGCAATTGCTCTACAACGCGATCGCCGGTCCCGATGCGATCATCATCGGGGCCTCCGCCTCGGTCCTCGCCATCGTCATCGCGGTGGCCACCCTGATCCCGCACCGCAGCATCACCCTCCTGCTCTTCTTCATCATTCCGGTGACCCTCACCATGAAGCAGATCGCCTACCTCCTTCTCGCGGTCAACGCCCTGACGCTCCTCTTTTCGGTCGGCGCGAGCGGAGACGGTATCGCGGTGATGGCCCACTTCGGCGGGATGCTGACCGGGTGGATGTTCATCCGCTACGGATTCCATCGACCACGCCGATTTTCCGGGAAACCCCGGGCGACCCGGATCTCCCGGACAAAAAGAAATTCAGGACGCGGCAAGGGTTTCGGCATCCGGGTGATCCGCGACGGTGCGGAAACGATGGACCGAGCGGACCCAACCGGGCCGAGCCCTGAAAAGCGCACCCCTTTTGTCACCAGCGACGTCGATGCCATCCTCGACAAAATCAACGAGAACGGCTTTCAAAGTCTTACCGACGCGGAGCGACAAATCCTCCAACAAAGCAGCCGCCAGCTCTCCGACCGCATCGACCGGAACCCGTGAGTGCCTATTTTTTCTCTCCTTTTTCCCATTCCCCATCGGGAACGAACCCGCGCCATCTTGAACGAAACCCGCCCCATCCAGGAATCTCCCGCCCGCATCCAATACCTCCGACGGCTCCGCGGAATCGGTCGTCTCGCGGGTGTGGCGGTGTTTCTGGTGGCGGTCTTCCTATCCGGTCGTATTGGTGTGGAAATGGCACGCAACAGATTGCCGGATAAAGAACAGGAAAATTTTGCAATGGAGGGAACCTCCCCGCTGACGGTGGGACGATCCGGCGATCCGGTCTATCTCGCGCAGTCGCCCGACTCTCTCCGGGCCTTTTTCGCCCGTCACCCAACTCCTGAGGACCGGGCCAGCGCCGACCTCAGCGGGCTGGGCATCCGCCGCCTCCAGGACTCGGTGGAAATGTCCACCCTGCGCGCCGAAGCCGACGCGGTCGAGGTGAAAGTCTCGTCTGGGGCCATCGCCGGAGCGGTCTACTGGATCCACTACACGCAGCTCCCCGACGCCTCGGCCTTCGATCCCATCATCCCCCCCCTGCCGCCCGACGCGCCCCGGTGAAACGATCTCGCGGAGGAAAGAAATGCGCATTTTTCCCGATTTTTCATTTGTTCAGGGGACTTAACTACCTAAGCTGTCCCCTATGCTACAGTTGGCAGTTCTCGGGAGCGGCAGTTCGGGCAACAGCGCCCTGGTCTGCCACGAAGACACCCGCATCCTCATCGATGCGGGACTCTCGGCGCGGCAACTCTGCCTCCGCCTCCGCGAAATCGGGGTGGACCCGGACAGTCTCAACGCCATCGTCCTCACCCACGAGCACGGCGACCACACCCGCGGCATCGACGTTTTCTGCCGCCAACGCCGCCTTCCCATCTACGCCACGACCCACACTTGCGCGGTCCTGCGCGAAAATGTCACGGCCGGGGTGATCTGGAAGCAATTCGACGCGGGCCGCGGCTTTCAGATCGAGGGGATCCACATCGATTCCTTTTCCGTGCCCCACGACGCGATCGATCCGGTCGGTTTCCTCTTCCAGTGCGGACGCAGCAGCCTCGGAGTGCTCAGCGATGTCGGCCACGTCACCCGGATGATCGTCGACCGGCTCAAAGGAGTGGACACCCTTTTCACGGAGGCCAACTACGACGAAGTTCTCCTGCAGAACGACACCAAACGCCCCTGGGCGACAAAACAGCGCATCGGCAACCGGCACGGCCATCTCTCCAATGAACAGACCGCCGCTCTCGTTGGCGAAATCGCCGGTCCGAACCTGACCCGCGTGGTTCTCGGTCACCTCAGCAGCGACTGCAACACCCCCGAACTCGCCACCGGGGTCGTGGCGGAACGGCTCCGCCGCGACGGACACACCGGGGTCACGGTGGAATGCGCCGGGCGCGACGCCATCCTTCCCCTGCTCCCCGTCGTCGGCGAAAGTCTCTATCGGACCCGTTTTTCCGAAGAAATCCCTGCCAAAAGCGCCCGGGTGTGCGAATCTGGCGGTGCCGCGTCCCATCCCCCCGCCCCGGCGGCGGAGTGGAACCAGACGGAATGGGCCTTCTAACCGGGGTGTCCCGCCTCCTCCCCGCCAACCGCTTCACACGATGACCGTGTTACAACCGTCCTTTGAGGAATTCACCTCCCTCGCCGCGTCCGGAAACCTCATTCCGGTGTGGACCGAACTCGCGGCGGACTACGAGACCCCGGTGTCGGTCTTTCAGAAACTCAGCGAAAACCAGAGCACCCCCAGCTTCCTCCTCGAGTCCGCTGAAAACAGCGAACAGATCGGTCGCTACTCGTTTCTCGGAACCAATCCCCGCCTCGAGATCCGCTGCCACGGTCGCACCCTCTCCCTCCGCGAACAGGGTCGGGACAAATTTGTCACACGGGAGTTGCCGCCTTCCGAGGGCGACCCGCTCCACGAACTGGAACGGATCATGGCCCGCTTCCGACCCGTCGCGGTCGAGGGACTCCCCGTGTTCGCCGGAGGTGCGGTCGGGTTCATCGGATACGACATGGTCCGTTTTTTCGAGCCCAGCGTGCCCGGCCCGCCCGATGACGGGCTCGGATTGCCCGACATGGCGTTTGTCATCACCGACACCCTCCTGATCTTCGACCACCGCTTCCGCAAACTCCAGGTCGTCGCGAACATCTCCCTCGACGACCACCCCGATCCCGCGAGCGGCTACGAGGCCGCCCGTTCCAGGATCAACGCCCTCATCGAAATCCTCCGCACTCCCCGTACCGTCGCGCCCTTTTCCCTCATGGAAAATCCGCCCGAAGCGGAGATCCGCAGCAACACCACCCGCGAGGAATACGAGGACATGGTCGCCCGGGCCAAAGAATACATCCTCGCGGGGGACATTTTTCAAGTCGTCCCCTCGCAACGCTTTGAAAACGACTACACCGGACGTCCCATCGACCTCTACCGGGCGCTGCGCCACGTCAATCCCTCGCCCTACATGTTCTGTCTCCAGTTCGGCGACGAGTTCGCCCTCGTGGGGAGTTCCCCCGAAGTCCACGTCCAGGCGATCGACCGCAACATCAAGATCCGTCCCATCGCCGGAACCCGCTGGCGCGGCAAAACGCCGGAAGAAGACGACAACCTCGCCGCCGAACTCCTCGCCGATCCCAAGGAACGGGCCGAACACGTCATGCTCATCGACCTCGCCCGCAACGATGTCGGACGAGTCGCCGAATACCACTCGGTCGAACTGAGTGAATTCATGATCGTGGAGCGCTACAGCCACGTCATGCACATCGTCTCCAACGTCGTCGGTCGACTCCGCGAAGGCCTCGGCGCCTACGACGTGATGCGCGCCACCTTTCCCGCCGGAACCGTCAGCGGCAGCCCCAAGGTCCGCGCCATGCAGATCATCAACGAGCTGGAAAAATCCAAGCGCGGGGCCTACGCCGGCGCCGTCGGGTACTTCGGATTCGACGGAAACCACGACAGTTGCATCGCGCTGCGCACCGTCGTGCTCAAGGACGGCAAAGCCTACGTCCAGGCCGGGGCCGGCGTGGTCGCCGATTCCGTTCCCGCCAACGAATACGAAGAGACGGTGAACAAGGCCAAAGGCATGATGCGCGCGATCGAGCGGGCCAAGCTGATGGAGTGAGGGAGGAGGAGTCTGCGTTTTCAGGACCGGGGGGGCATTCAGATCCTGAATGCACTTCCCTTGCCTTCGGAGAGGGCAATTTCCAGAGCAGAGAAATGGACGGGGCAGCCAACCCAGCCCCCGACGGACACATGGCGGCATTATTTTTAAAAATTAACCATAATTTCCAGAATTAATTTGAATTACTGTATTATTTTGGTAAATTTTAGAATAATTTTATTAACTATGGAAAATCGCGCATCAAGCGAGCGCGGATTCCTTCTTTCCATCCCATCCATCCCATGAATATCGCCATCCCTGAACTCAGTCAGTTCGCTCTCGAGGAACTGGGCCAGACCCCGCTGGTTGAGAATCCCAACGCCGAAGTCAGCTTCAAGGTGGACATCGAACCCTGCCGGGTGACCCGCCGGGTGGTCGTCGGAATCCTCGACGAAACCCGCAAGCGTGGCATCGCGGTGGCGATCTACCCGGCGACGGGGGAAGTCTGCGACCTCAGCAACGGAGGCGGGGTGATCGGCTACCTCGCCAAGGCACCCCTGACCCCCGGCGTGCCGGTGCCCTGCGACCTCACTCTCTACCGGTTCGGTCAAAACTTTGTCTGCAGCGTCCGCATCCAGGGCGAGATTTTTCTGTATCCCGCTTTTTCGATGGCCTCCTCGACCCGTCTCACCGCTTTCGTCGGGCAGGAGGACTCCCCCAATGCCGGGAAGATCGGCTGGTCCCACCTGCGCCTCGATGTCACCTCGCAGCCGGTCGCGGCGTAATTCTCTTTGATCGTTGGTTTGGACAGGGTGCGGATCGAAAGGTCCGCGCCCTGTTTGCTTTTTGTCCGCCTCGTCCGGTGATTCCCCGATCAATTTTCCGGAAAAACGCGCATTGCGCTTGACCGGTGGGCTCCCGTTTCGATAGGATGAAGGGAGGAAAACTCAGGCCATGTCCCGTCGGGCTCTGCGGAGTTTCCCGAACCCACCTCCTACTTTTCATGAAAACCCCTTCAAAACCCTCTCTTGTTCGCGCCATGACCCTTGTCGAGTTGCTCGTCGTGATCGCCATCCTCGGCATTCTCGTCGGACTGCTCGTCCCCGGTTTGGGCAAAGCCAAACAGGTCGCCGAAGCGGCCAAAAACACCGCGAACCTCAAGCAAATCGCGATGGCCACGATCACTTGGGCGGCGGACCACGGCAGTCGTCTCCCCTCCCCTCAGTATCCCGGTGGAATGACGCCTCCGAACGGGATGAGCCCCGAGGATTTTTTCCCCCTCCACTACAATTTGGGAGAGTCCGGACTCTGGCTCGACGGGGTCGTCTTCGGCGAACTTTACCTGAAGGAGGACAAGGAGGGCGCGGTGACGAGCTACAATGTCACCGAGAACGGGGAGCACCTCAAAGGCACGCTCTTCGAATCGACCCAGTCGGTGAAAAAAGATCCCCTGGAGACGGACTGGCACAAACACAGCTATGCGATGAATGCGAATCTCCAGTACGACCGCATCTTCGATCAGGTGGAATCGAGCGATCCTTATCTGACCGAAAAAACCCTCTCGAACCTCCTTTTCGCCCCGAACGCGATGCTCTACATCGAGTGCATCGAACCCAACGTGGTCAAGTTCGAGGATCGTCAGGCCATCATCGACACGATTGAAAAGCGGTGGGACGGCAGCAAGGTCATCGCCGCCTACCTCGACGGCCACGCGGAGCGACTGGCGGAACGGGAAATCCCCGAAGCCGACCCCAAGACGGACCGGGAATCAAGCCGCTTCTGGCGAGGCGTTGACGCGGACCGCTGATCGCGCGTCGTGACGCGGAAAATCGGGGAACGCCATTCCGGTCAATCCTCCCTCTCACGGGATGCTTTGGCGAGGACGCGGGCCGCGTCGACCGCGAGAGTGCAGGCCTCGGTGCAAATCATCGGAAGGGTGCCGGGGGATGACGTCACCCGGGTCACGGGATCGTCGTCGTGGATGGGCCAGGTGATCGTGCGGAGGCAACCGGGACGGCAGAGTTCGCGGATCAAACGACGGGCCATTTCGTCGGTAATGGTGCCGGCCCTCCGGTACATGCCGGTCTGCCGGTCGAGGGTGCGACGGAGCGAGGTGGGATGATGCCGTCCCGCGGCATAGGCGATCCAAGTGGCGAAAACACCGGGATAGAGGGCATCGAGGCGCTGGAGAAATTCCTTCGCTCCCTCGCAACGCGTGATCCAACCGCCCCGCAGCGTCGGTGCGGTCTTGAGGGGACGATATTCGCCGGCGGCGTCGAATTTCGCCAGTTCGCGCAGGGCCGGGACGGAGGTGATCGGTTCGAGGGCTCCCCTCCTTTCCGCGTCATCGAGATGGAATGCCTCGAAGATGCCGTCGTCGCGGCGGCAGAGGCGGAGTTGTCCGAAAACGAGAGACGTTCCGGCGGGCAAGAGGGAGGCGAGTTCCCCGGCGAGTGTCATGAGCGGTAGTGTTCGTCGAAATAGCGTACCTGATCCACGATCACGTCGGCCAGGGAAGGATCGGTCCCGATCGCGGAACTGTAAAAAAGCGTGCGCTCCCCGAAGCGATAAGGATTCCGGCGGAACACCTCGCGCTGGCTCGCTGCGGCCGTCGGTTCGGACTCGATTCCGAGCAGCACGGGGATGTCCTGGTAGCTGTGGAGCGCGTCGGAGATGAAAAAGGGCACCACGACCACATGAGGCGAGTCGGTCAGGGTCCGCCAGTCGGCGATGTAGGGAGGTTCTTCCATGTAGGCGTCGAGAACGCGGGCGAACGGTTCGCCGCTGGCGCGGATCGCCTCGACCTGAGCGATGATCGCCTCGGTCGAGTGTTGGTTCAGGCTGGTGCCGTGCCCGACGATGATGAGGGAGGTGTCCTCCGGCCGGACGGAGGGATCGAGGATCTCTTTGGCGCGCTTGATGAGCAAACCGGTCATGGCCGGGTGGACTCCCACGGGATCGCAATAGTGCAGGATGCGCCCGTCGCGGGAGGTGGAGGGCCCTGTCAGCTCCAGCTCGCGGGGCAGGATCTGGCGGGTGAAATAGCCCTCGCTGATGAAATTCGGCACGAGGTAGATCTCCCGTTCCTCTATCATCGGCCAGATCTGGCGGAAACTGGGTTCTTCTTTCCAAAACGCGCAGTGGACGCTGCCGAACCGACCCGACTTCGCGATGGTCTCGGCGTGGTCCCAACTCGGCTGGGACGAATCCGGATTCTCTGTCGATCCGTGCCCGAGGATGAGAAGGGCGCAATCTGGTTTCGATACGGGCATGTCGGGATACGGAAACGGTGAATGCGCGGAATCGCCAATGGAAATTTGGATGCGTCGAAAACTTCCGGAAAAACCAAGGCGGTCCACCGCCCGGATCAGACAAATCGGAAAATTCGTAGTTTTTAGAAATTTTCATTGCTTAATAGTATGGTTTTCTTACCTTTATTCTGTCACAGCAGGCACAGAAAATGAGGAACAGGTTCATCACTTGCCTGACGGGAGGCGTTCTCGCCCTGTCATGCGCTCTCGCGGCCGCCTCCCCTCCGGAAAAGGCGGTGGGAGAGTCCGCTCTCGGAGCCCTCGATGGATTTCTGGCGAACGCTCCGCTCGAACCCGGTGCGGAGGTTCTCGGCATGGTGGGATTTTTCGGCCAGCCCGAACCGGTCCAGTGGCTCATTTTGACATCTCATCCCGCCGCTCCGGGAGTGCTCCGCGAATCGATCTACGCGCGCGGGCGCCTCCTCGCCGAGCGCCAGTTCAGTCCCTTGCCGGGGCAGGATCTCCCCCACCTGCCCATGAAGCGCGACGCGCTGAAAATCGATTCGGCGGCGGCGTTTCGTGTCGTCGAGAAACTGGCGCACCGACACAAGCGGGCCTTCGACTCGGCTCACTTCCAACTCCGCGTTCGCGACCTGGGATCGGAACCGGTCTGGATGCTCCATCTTCTCAACCGCGCCCAGGTCTCCATCGGAGTGGTCTATCTCTCCGCGACGACGGGAAAAATCCTGCGCGAAACATGGAAGGCTCCCGCCCCGCTCCCCGCGCACGGGAATACAAAAATCTCGTCCCGGTGAAAAAGAGAAAAGAGGGATGCCCCGATCAGCCGTTGCGAATGATGAGCTGATTTTGTCCCCCATTGCCTCTTTCCTCCGCCCAAACGCGGCGGAGATGATCGTAGATTTGCCCCACCGTGGCCTTGTTTTGCAGGCGGAACTCCGTCGTCTTCGCGTGGGTCGTGTCGGGATAATGTTTGGTCACGAGAGCCTCCACATCCCCTATCCCGACCTTGTTGGTGGCCTGGTTGGCGAGATCCTTGAGCCGGTTGATCGTCGCGCTGCCCGTGGTGATCGACGAGCTGTCGGTGATCGGCTCGAGGTAATAAAAGCGAGCGGTCTGCCCGCCCGTGGTATCGACGGTGCATTCGTAGACCCGCACCGCCCCGTCGATGAGGTACTCGTGCTGGCTCACCGAGGAGATGTGATCCAGACGCGAGACAAAACGGCCGCTCGCCGTGACCACTTCCCAGAATCCCTTCAGCCCCGGCTGCTCCCCGTCCGGTGTTTCCGTCTGGGACCAAACAGGCCCCGCGAGCGAGAGTGCTGCGATAACAAGGAGAAGGAGGGATGGCATTTTCATGATTCTCCGGATTATCGTCACAAATCGCGAGAGACTGCAAGCCCCTTCGGAGCGGACTCCGGCACGAGGATTCAAAAACCGTTTGTCCCAGCACGGGCAGCGGGTTGCCCAGTGCCGGGTTGTTCTGCCTTCATCGTCCGGCAATCAAGGGGTATCTGGTGGTCGGCTCCCATCTTCTGAAATGCCGAAGCGATTCGATCCCATGTTTTCATCATACTGCCCGATCTCCCGTTAAACTGGTCCGCAAGGGTCTTTCCTTTTCTCGTGAGAATCACCTTCTTTCCGATCCTTTCGATCAATCCTTTGGACTCGATCCAGGCCAGTGAAACCGACATTTCCTTTTGCGTGGGAACGGCATGATTGATACCATCAGCAACGGCTTCAATCTCCCGGTGCGTCACTCCTTCCTTTCGTGCGGATGCTGAAACAGCGTAAAAGATCCACGAATGTGTCTCAGCTTCTGTCATTCAATCCTTTTGCAGAACGTCGAGGCCTGGCACCCGCTACCGGGAGCGCCCCTCCGATTCAGGTAGGGGTTTGTCGCTACCCTCCGAATCCGACTCGGAACGGGTAGCGGGTTGTCCAGCGCCGATTTGTTCGGTCCCGATTTTTGCGAGCCGGTCAGCGGTCAGCAGAGAGAACTGGGATACGAGC
>CAYLJC010000074.1:0-9318 GCA_964383345.1 uncultured Akkermansia sp.
GCTGCTGTCCGCCGGAGAGCTGGCTGATTTGTCTCCGGGCGAGATGGCCGATGCCGACCTGCTCGAGAGCTTCCATGGCGCGGTCGTTTTCCGCCTTGCTGACGCGGCGGAACCACCCCACACGGCGGTAGGCACCCATCGCCACGACATCGATGGCGTTTACGGGGAAATCCCAATCAACGCTTTCCCGCTGAGGGACATAAGCAACCCTGTGACGGTTTTTTCGGTAGGGTTTTCCGTAGATATGCGCCCAACCCGAACTGAGCGGCACCAGATCGAGGCAGGCTTTCAGGAGGGTGCTTTTCCCCGCTCCGTTGGGTCCGACGACCCCGACGAGTTTTCCCTCGGGAATGTTCAGTTCGATGTCCCAGAGGACGGGCTTGCGATGATAGGCCACGGTGAGATCGTGAATCGCGAGAGGAATCCCGGGCGGATGTTCGGGGCGCGCCTCGGTGTTCCGGGTCGGGAAGGTGGATTGGGTGTTGAGTGATTCGGTGTGCATGGCGGCCGGCCGGGCGAGGGGGAAATTCGAAATCAATCGGAGACGGAGAGCTTTGCCTGGAAGCCCTTTTCCGGGGCGGTGCCGCCGAGGGCGCGGGTGATCGTGGTGATGTTGTGGTCGATCATGCCGAGGTAGGTGCCCTCGTAGGTGCCGGCGGGTCCCATCGCGTCGGAGTAGAGTTCACCGCCGATGATGACGCGGTGTCCCTTAGCCGCCGCTCCTTCGAGAAGGGCGCGGACGTTTTTGTCGGAAACGGAGGTCTCGACAAAAACAGCGGGAATTTTCCGCTCCACAAGAAAGGAAACGAGGGTCTCGATGTCCTTGACCCCGGCCTCGGATTCAGTGCTCATGCCCTGGACGCCGCGCACCTCGATGCCGTAGGCGCGGGAGAGATAGTGGAAGGCGTCATGGGCGGTGACGAGAACCCGCTGCGCCTCGGGGATGGAGGCGATGGAGGTTCTGGCGTAGTGGTCGAGTTTTGTGAGGTTTTCCTGATAGGCGGCGGCGTTCACCCGGTAGGATTCGGCATGGGCCGGATCAAATTCGGAGAGGGCGGCTTCCACAACCGCGACCGCTTTTTTCCAGCCCTGCACGTCCATCCAGACGTGGGGATCATAATGCTCGGTTTCATCGGTGATGACATAGTCGGACTCTTCGAGAATGGCTTCGGTCACGGCGTGGACTTTTTTCCCCAATCCGGCGAGACGCACGAGGACGTCCCCCATTTTACCTTCGAGCATGAGCCCGTTGTAAAAGATGATGTCGGCGGCCTGGAGCGCCTTCACATCCGTGCTGGTCGGTTTGTAGAGATGGGGATCAACGCCCTCCCCGATGATGCCTTTCACGTTGGCCCGGTCCCCCGCCACTTCGCGGACGATGTCGGCGATCATTCCCACGGTGGCGACCACGACGTAGGAATCTCCCGCGGTTTTTTCCTGCGGCCCGCAGGCGGCAAAAGGCAAAGCGATGAGCAGCGCGATGAAAAAGAGGGAGCGTCGGAGGAGAGTGTGCATGGCAGTATTGTTGGTATATTCTAGAATATTATCTTGATCGGTCAAGATAATTCGGTTGAAAGCTAAAGTATCGGGGGTAGATTGCTCGGGTCATGGTCTCCAGCACGGTTGAAAATTATCTGAAAGCGATCCTCCATTTGCAGGGCGAAGGAGCCGGGAGCACCACCGTGGGGGAGATCGCCAAAGAGCTCTGGGTCACGCCGGGGACGGTGACGATGATGATGCGCCAGCTGAAGGAGCGTCGTCTCATCGCCTATGAACCACGCCGGGGGGTATCGCTCCTGGCGCTGGGGCGGGCCGAAGCGCTCAAGGTGGTACGTCGCCACCGGCTCATCGAAACTTTTTTGGTCGAAGTGATGCAGCTCGACTGGTCCGAGGTCCACGAAGAGGCCGAGATCCTGGAGCATGTCATTTCGGACCGGCTTCTCGACCGCATGGACAAGATGCTGGGGGAGCCGACGCATGATCCTCACGGGGATCCCATTCCCGACCGCAACGGAGTCATTGCCAAAAACACGGCCCTCTCCCTGCTCGAAGTGGAGGCGGGAAACTACCGCATCGTGCGGGTCTCGGATGAAGATTCCGCCCTGCTGGGTTGGTTGGATGACAAGGGACTCACGATAGGGGAGGAATTTTCTCTCCGTGACTCCGACCGCGCGGCGGGACTGATTGAATTGGTGCGGCGCGACGGCGAGTCCCTTCCACTCGGACTGCAGGTGGCGGGACGGATTTTTGTCGAAGCGGTGTGAAGGGAGACTCTTTTTCCTTGCGAAAGGGCGAGACACCTACATCTTACCCGTTCCGCCAACCGGCAACAAGGGACAGATGTCTGAGTGGTTTAAGGAGCACGCTTGGAAAGCGTGTGTAGGGCAACCTACCGTGGGTTCGAATCCCACTCTGTCCGCCATCAAAAGACCACGGCCCCAGCGAAGCGGGGCCGTGGTCTTTTGATTTACGGAAGCGGGGTTCGAACGCCGTTTGATTCGAAGCGAGCCTCCGGCGAGCGGAGAAAGACGGAGGCGAAGCCGAAGTCAATCCCACTCTGTCCGCCATCAAAAGACCACGGCCCCAGCGAAGCGGGGCCGTGGTCTTTTGATTTACGGAAGCGGGGTTCGAACGCCGTTTGATTCGAAGCGAGCCTCCGGCGAGCGGAGAAAGACGGAGGCGAAGCCGAAGTCAATCCCACTCTGTCCGCTCCTTGAGGGCTTACGCCCGCATCCCCCTTCGATCCCAAGGAGGGGCGCTTTTCAAGCGCCCGGCAAGCCCCGCCCTCAACCTCGCCCCAAGGAGGAGCCCTCCACTTCAGTCCGTCTCGGAGCGCGGATCCCGTTCGAGCAATTCCCGCAGGGCCGAGGCCGGGGGTTTATTTTCGTAGAGGACGGCGTAGGCCTGGTCGATGAGGGGGGTTCTCACGCCGAGTTTGCGGGCGAGTTCGTAGACGTTTTTGGCATTGGGAACCCCCTCGGCGACCTGATTCATCGCCGCGATGGTCTCGTCGAGAGTCTTGCCCGAGCCAAGCATGCGACCGACGCGGTTGTTGCGGCTGTGCTGGCTGTAGCAGGTCACGATGAGATCCCCCATGCCGCTGAGTCCGCGAAAGGTTTCTTCCTTGGCTCCCAGGGCCACCCCGAGCCGGGTCATCTCGGCGAGCGCCCGCGTGACCATCGCGGCCTTGGCATTGTCGCCGAGCCCGAGCCCGTCTATCGCTCCGGCGGCGATCGCAAAGACATTTTTCACGACCCCGCCAAGTTCAATCCCGATGACATCGTCGCTGGTGTAGGTGCGGAACCAGGGCAGGGCCAGCATCTCCTGCACCCGCGCGGCGACGGCGGGATCATCGGAGCCTATCGTGGCGAGAGTGGCCATGCGTTTGGCGACTTCTTCGGCATGGCTGGGTCCTGACAAAACAGCTACGGGGTTGTCGGGAAAAAATTCGTGGATGAGTTCATGCATCAGTTTTCCGGTGCCGGGATCGATTCCTTTGGTGCAGCTCACGAGGGTGCTCCCGGTGGAGAGTCCGACTCCGGCGAGTTGGGCGAGGACGGGGCGGGCGACTTGCGAAGGGACCACGAGGAGGATCACAGGTATCTCCCGGCAATCGGCGATGTCCACCGTTGCGCGGATCGATTCGGAGAGAGGACAATCGGGGAGGTAGGTCGAGTTGCGGTGTTCACGATTGATCTCGTCGCGAATGGCGGGGTCGTTGCCATAGAGGAGGACCTCGTGCCCGCAGTCCGCGAGGGCGATGGCGAGGGCGGTGCCCCAGCTTCCGGAGCCGAGGACGGCGGCGTGTTCAGTCATAAAAAATCAGGGGGCGTCACGGGTGGCGGACCTTTTTGTCAAAGCGGTTTTCTTCGCCTCGGAGAAGGCGTCCGATATTACTACGATGTTTCCATATCGCGAGGAGACAGACAAACATCCCGAAGGCAAAGATGTTCCCTTCCCAGGTGCCGGTGACGAGGTTTTCGATGGTGAGGGTCAGGGGGATGAGGAGGGCCGCCGCGATGGAGGCGAGGGAGACGTAGCGCGTGGTTTTCAGCACGAGAATCCAGCCGATCACGGCGGTGAGGAGCGCCCAGGGCATGAGTGGCAGGATCGCTCCGCCCGTGGTGGCGATGCCCTTGCCGCCTTTGAAGCCGAGCCAGAAGGTGTAGTTGTGGGCGAGGATGGCGGCCATCGCGGTGGCGATGTGGAGGAGGGAGGAATCGCTCACGGTTTTGGCGATGATCACGGGAACGAGGCCTTTGAGCACATCGAGGACAAGCACGGTGATGCCGACGGGTTTGCCGAGGACACGCAGCACATTGGTCGCGCCGATATTGCCGCTGCCGTGTTCGCGGATGTCGATGCCTCGCATTTTCCCGGCAAGAAAACCAAAGGGGGTCGCCCCGACCAGATAGGAGAGGAGGACGGGCCAGTAGTCGTGAATGAGGGTGGCGAAGCCGGACATGCGAAGGAACTTTCGGGGCGTATGGTGCCGGAAACGAGGGCTTCTGTCCAGCGTCGGATTTTTTGCTACCCGACCGACGATTCGACGGCAAGGAGAAAGGCGGCGTTGCGGGAGGCGGCCCCTTCGTGCCGTGCCATCGCGGCGGCCCCCCGGCGGGCCATGGCCGATCCGAGTTCGGGCTGGCGCAGAAGCGAGAGCAGGGTGGTGGGGAGTGCCTCCGCGTCGTTGACCTGGGCGATGCCCTCGACCGCGAGCAGGTCGAGAACAACGTCGCGGAAATTTTCCATGTGGGGTCCGACCACGACCGGTTTGCCGCAGAGGATGGGTTCGACGGGATTTTGTCCGCCCTCGCTGCAAAAGCTTTTCCCGATCACGACAAGTTCGGCGAGGGGAAACCAGGCGCGGAGTTCTCCGGTGGTATTGGCGATCCAGATTCGTCCGCGCGAGGCTGCCGCCGGAGGGATGGCACCCTCTTTGGTCTCGCGCACAACCCTCTTGGATTCCACCCGCAGGACGGGGTCAAAACCGAGTTCGCGGAGTTGCGAGGCGATCTCGGGACCTCGCTCGGCATGGCGGGGGACGATGACGAGGGCGAGTTCGGGGACTTCGGCGCGAAGTCGTTGCGAGAGGAGGGCGAGGAGTTTTTCTTCCCCGTCGTGGGTGCTCCCGGCGAGGAGGATGCGGCGCTCTTCGGGCATGCCCGTGTCGGTGAGCCATCGGGCGAGGGCCTGCTGCTGTGTTGCGGCGGTGCTGCCGTGTCCGGCGTTGTCAAATTTCACACTGCCGGTCACCACGATGCGCTCGCGGGGGACGCCGAGTCCGGCCCAGCGGGACTGGTCCGCTTCGAAGGGCACGGTGACTCCGTCGAGGAGGGAAAAAATCGGGGCGATCAGTCCTTTCACCTTTTGGTAACGGCGTTCGGAGCGGGGAGAGAGGCGGGCGTTGACGAGGACGACAGGGGTGCCGCGCCGTTGCAGTTGTCCGACGAGATTGGGCCAGATTTCGGCTTCGACGAGCACGAGGCGGGAGGGATCGAGGAGTCGGATGACCCGGGCGGTGACAAAAGGCAGGTCGATGGGGTTGTGGATCACGGTGAGGTTCTCGGATTCCGCTTCCGCCGCGACGCGGTAGCCGGTCGTGGTGGTGGTGCTGAGAACGAGGTGCCGGGTGGGATCGGCCTGGCGGATCGCCTCGATGATTTTCAGGGCGAGGAAAATTTCCCCGACACTGACGGCGTGAATCCAGACCGGCTTTTTTCCGGTGAAGCGTGCGATGGTTTCGGGGGAAAAAAAGCCGAGGCGCTGTCGGAAATTGCGGGCGAGTCCGCCCCGCCGCAGCCCTTTGAGAAGAAAGGAGGGCAACCCGGCGAGGAGGAAAACGGGGAGGAGGAGGTTGTACAGGAGGATGACAAGCGGACGTGGCATGACGGGAAATCAGTCGGGAAGAGGCGGCGCGGGGAGGGGGTGGAGGTAGCTGACGCGGGTGTGGCCGTAGGTTTTTTCCCTGACGACTTCCCAAGACGGGGTGTCGGGCAGGGTGGCGCGGGCGGCGCTTTCGAGGACAAAAATTCCCTCGGGGGCGAGCAAGCGGGCGAGGACGGGCAGGCTGAGGAGGCTCGCGAGGAGGGCGTGGGTGCTTTCGTCCTGGGCGTAGGGCGGGTCGGCGAAGACGAGGTCGTAGCGCCCCCCGGGTGCGGTGGAGAGAAAGGAAAAGACGTCGCGGCGCTGGATATTCGCTCCGGTGAGACGGGTTTTCCGCAGGTTCTCCCCGATGATGGTGCAGGCGGAGCCGTTCGACTCGACGAAGGTGGCGCTGGTGGCACCCCGGCTGAGGGCCTCCAGCCCGAGCGAGCCGGACCCGGCGAAGAGATCGAGAACGCGGGCTCCGGCGAGTTTTCCGGCGAGCACGGAAAAGACGGCCTCGCGAACGCGGTCCGTGGTGGGGCGGGTGAGGGAAGGGGGGACTTTGAGCGGGATGCTGCCCGCGGTGCCGGCGATGATGCGCATTTGCTGTGGAAACTCGGAGATTAGGCCAAGGATTTGCAGTCTCCAATCGTTTATGTCACGCAGAAAGACGTTTCCGGGCGGAAAAGACTGGCGGGAAATCTCTTTCTCGAAGAAACTCGCGGGTTCCGTCCGTCGTTCCCGTTCCGTCCGCCCCGATGCGTCATATCCGTCGATTATTTCTCCTTCTTTGTCTTCTTACGACCTGCGGACTCGTCTGGGCGGCGATTTATGCACGGAAGGAAGGGTTCACGAAAAGTTGGCGCGATGCGATCGAGCGCGAGTTCGCGCAACGCGGCTACCACGTGGACATCGGCAAGCTGACCCTGGGTGCCTTCCGCGGTCTGGTGGCCGAGGATGTGCGTTTTTTCCAAGACGAAACGCGCTCCCAGGAGGTCGCGGTGATCGACGATGTCTATCTCGACGTGGATCTCAGCCGGATTTTTAATGAGAAACAAATCTCGATCAACACCCTCGACGTGCAGGAGGCGAGCCTCTCGCTCCCGCTTCATCCGGCGAATCCCGAGGGACGCCGGTTGCGGGTCACCGGGCTCTCGGGCCGGGTCGTGATCACCGAGAGTGTCATCGAGATCGTCAAGGCCGAGGCCTCGGTCGTGGGTGTGGACCTGTCCATTCGGGGCTCCCTGGTGAGACCTCCGCTGGATGGGCGGGAGGAAAAAACGGTGGACGAGAAGGCCGATTCCACCCGCCTCGACCGGCAGCGACGTTTGATGTTGCGCTTTTTGCAAGACTTCGAGAAGTATACGTTTTCCGAGGGACGGCCCGAGGTTGTGATCGAGTTCCGGGGCGATCTGGACGATCTCGCCACCACCTCGGCCCGCGCCCAGGTGCGGCTCCCGTCGTTTTACAAAGAGGGCCAGACCTATCGGGTCGAATCCCTCGACGCCGATCTCCGCTACGACGGACGAACCGGGAGCGCGGTGATCGAAAGCCTCGAGATCCGCGACGCCAAAGGCAGCCTCGACCTCACCGGAGAGTGGACCGGGGAGGACAACAAACTTCATTTCGCGCTGGAGTCGAACGCCGATGTGGCCAGTCTCGCGGCCCTGTTTTCCAATGACAAAAAACTCCGCGAAGTGGTCTTTTTCACTCCTCCGACGATCAAGGCGAAGGGACATCTCGTCCTCGGCGGAAATCGCGCCGAAGCAAAAGGTTTCCCCGGCGAGATCCTCGGCGAACTGCGGGCCGAGCGGTTTGTGACGCGGGGAACGGTCTTTTCCGGACTCGACTTCGGATTCCGCGCCGCAGGCGAGCGCTTTTACCTGCGCAATCTGCGGCTCGACCACAAGACGGGGGTGGCCTTTCTCAATCTCAAATACGAGCCCGGACACGGCGATGCCAGCGTTCGCTACCAGACCGAGATCAAGCTGGATCCGCTCGTTTTCCGTCCTTTCTTCGATGAGAAGGGACGCAAGTTCATCGACGCGTGGAATTTCGGCGAGGTCTCGACCGTTTACATCGCGGCGGTGGGACAAGGAGAGGGCTGGAATCCGATGGCCTGGTCGAACCGGGGTGAGATCGACCTGCGTCACTTCCGGCTCAACGGAGTCGCCTTTCAGGAGATGGAGACGGATTTCGAGAGCGACGGGGAGACACAGTGGTTCCGCAATGTCGCCCTCGTCCGCAAGGAGGGCAAAATCGTCGCCGAACTCGCCCGGAACAATGTCAGGACAAGGCAGTGGGAGGTGAAGGGAGTGGTCTCGACGGTGGACCCCATCGAAGGTGCCCGCGCCTTCAATCCCAAGCTGGCGGCAGCGCTGGAGCGCTACCAGCACAGCAGTCCGCCCACGGTGCGGCTGGCCGGTCTCCTCGACGCCCGCCGCGCCGAGGAAGTGGGGGACGAACCGAGACGCAATGAACTGCAAATCTCTTTCACCGGCGGCGGCGAGGCCCGCTACGTCTTTCTCGGCAAGACCCTGACGTTGACCGAACCGAGCGGCGAGGTGGTCGTCGAGGGCAGCCGGGTTCACCTCACCACTTTGGAGGCGGGCGTTTTCGGCGGTCGTTTTGAATTGGCCTACGACGCCAAAAATGTGCGTTCGAAAGAGCAACCTTTCGAGGCCGAGGTCCGGGTGACGGGGGTGCCGCTGGAGGCGGTCACCAAACACTACAGCCAAGGCGATGCGATCAAGGGCAGTGTCGATGCGGCCTTTCATCTTGCGGGAAACGCGGGGCGGGCCTCTTCGATCAGCGGAGGCGGTGAGGCCCGCATTTCCGAAGGGTATCTCTTTGCCATCCCCGTGCTCGGGCCGCTCTCCAAGCTGCTTTCCCAAAACGATGCCAAGGGGGAGAACAACGGGCACAGCATCGCCAGGGAAGCCACCGCCAGCTTCACCATTTCCGAAGGCATCCTCGCCACCGACGACATCGAGGCGCTGACCCAGGCCTTTCGGGTGCGCGGGGCCGGCACGGTTTCCCTCGTCGACAAATCGGTCGATTTCGAGGCGGTCGCGAACACCCGTGACGCGCTCTCCCGCACCCTCCTCACGCCCGTCAGCGAGTTGCTGACCTATTCCTGCACCGGAACCATCACCGAGCCGGTCTGGAAACCCAAACACATTTCCAATCTCGGCAAGGTCCCCGCCCAGGTCATTTCCGAGATGACCAACATTCCCATCGAGGGGCTGAAAAAACTCGGCCAGGGGATCTTTGGTCCGCAGTCCCGCCGCAGCGAGGGCGGTGATCCCGAACGCGGAAATGCCAACCCGCCGCGCCGCCTTTTTCCGCTGCGGTCGAATTGACGGGGGCGGGGGTTGTTGGGCGCTTGCAAAGCGCCCCTCCTTGGGGGCGAAATCAGCGCACCACCCGCGCGCCGCCGCCGCTGATGAT
>CAYLJC010000075.1:0-9249 GCA_964383345.1 uncultured Akkermansia sp.
ACCAGTGGGCGCAAGCGATGCGGTGGTATCTGCAATGGCTGAACTTTTGTGAGAACTCGGGGCGGAACCCGCTTTCGCTTGAGGAGCGGGTCCGTTTGTCGGTTGACCGGGCCGGGGGGCGTCGCGGCCTCGCTCTCCGCACGCGCCGGACCTACGCGGGATGGGCGGGGCGCTATGCGCGCTGGGCCGGAGACGAGAGGGCGGTGATGGATCCCCAGCGCGCGCGGGACTGGCTGGGCTGGCTTGTGACGGATCAGAAGGTAAGTTTTGCCACCCAAAAACAGGCGCTGAACGGTCTCGCTTTTTTCTTCAAGGATGTCTGTGGGAAAGAGGAGGTGGACTTGCAGGTGCAGTTCCGCCGCACTCCGAAACGCATCCCGGTGGTCCTGAGCTTACGGGAGGTCGCCGCGGTGCTTTCCCACTTGCCGCCTACCTGTCGCCTCGCCGCCGAGATCCAGTACGGGGCGGGTCTGCGTCTCCACGAGTTGCTCAGTTTGCGGATCAAAGATATCGATGTGGAGAGGAGACAGATCACAATACGCGCCGGCAAAGGGAACCGTGATCGAGTCACCGTTTTGCCACAAATCACGGCGGACCGTCTCGGACTTTGGAAGGGGGAATTACGCAAAAGGCACGAGGCGGATCGGGCGGAAGGCCTTCCCGGCGTCTATCTGCCCGCCGCGTTGGCGAGAAAATGGCCGAAGGCGGGCGAGAGCTGGGAGTGGTTCTGGATCTTTCCGGCGGAAAATCTCTCGGTCGATCCGGATTCGGGAATCCGACGACGGCATCATCTTCACGAGGAGGGATATGCCCGGGCGCTGCGCGAGGCGGTGCGGGCGGCGGGGATCGAAAAGCGGGTGAGGTCCCACGATCTCAGGCACAGTTTCGCGACCCACCTCCTCGAGGCGGGGACGGACATCCGCACTCTGCAGGAGCTGCTCGGCCATGCCGACCTCTCGACGACGATGATCTACACCCACGTCGCCCGGAATCTCAGCCACTGCGGAGTTTCAAGTCCTCTCGACCGCATCGCCGGACCTCTTCATCCGAATATCGCCGCAGCCTGGAAATCGCATCCGCAGCAGGCGGCCAATCCCTAACGAATCACTAAACAGTGCCAGAGGGTGTGGCATCCGGCGAGTTTGGCAATACCCGCCTTGCGCAGGATGGCCTTGAGGGGAGTGCTGGATGGTGCCTGCCGAGAAATCGGACACCCTTACAAGATGCTTCTTCCGAAGGTCAGATAAGTCCGCGGCCACAAGGGGAACGGGACGTGGGGGCGAATCTCGCTTGACCGGCTTTCCGACCGGGCGTTAGCTCGCTTTTCCTCTGCCCTCATGAGCCGCATCTCCCTCTCTTCTTCTGATTTGACAATCCCCCTCCCCCTCTGGATCGGCACCGGAGGAATCGGCTCCGACGGAATCTACCGGACCACGCTGGACCTGGAAAGCGGCGCTCTTTCCGAACCCGCTCTCGCCGCTGCGATCCACAAACCGGGTTTTGTGGCGCTGAACGCGGAGCGCACCCGCCTCTACTCACTCTCCGGTGAGAAGGGCGGCGGTGTCGCGGCCTTTTCCATCGGGCCGGATCTCTCCCTCGGCTTTCTCCATTTCCAGTCCACCGGGGACGGCAGCGCCTCACACCTCTCGCTCGACCGGACCGAGCGGCTCCTTTTTTCCGCACAGTATGGGAGCGGTTCTGTCAGCGTGTATCCGGTGACGGAGAACGGGGAAATCGGGGAGTGCTCTCACGTCGTCAAACACAGCGGCAGCGGCCCTGACAAAGACAGACAAGAAGGCCCTCATCCGCATTTCGCCGGGGTCAGCCCTGACAATCGTTTTCTCCTCGTCCCCGATCTCGGTGCGGACCGGGTCGTCCTCTACCGCATCGATCACGAGAACGCGAGCCTCTCCCCGCACGGAGCCGCGATCCTTCCTCCGGGGAGCGGACCGCGTCATCTCAAGTTCAGCCACGACGGCACCAAGGTCTACCTGATCAACGAACTCGGCATGACGGTGACCGTTTTCGATTACGACGCCTCCGCCGGGGAGCTGACAGCGGTCCAGACGATCCCCTCGCTGCCCGAGGCCATGTGGAAGGTGCCGAACAAGGCGTCCGAGATCCGGGTGCATCCGAGCGGGAAATTTGTCTACGCGGCGAACCGGGGCCACGATTCCATCGCGGTGTTTTGTGTCGAGGAGACGGACGGCTCGCTCCGCTTTGTCGAGCACGAGGCGATCCGCGGCGCCTACCCGAGGAATTTCAACATCGACCCGACGGGGCGCTGGCTCATCGCCGCCGGACGGACCTCGAACACGCTCTCGGTCTTCGAGATCGACCCGGAGAGCGGAAAGCTTTATTTCACCACCGGGGTCGTCAACGTGCCCGATCCGATCTGCGTGGAGTGGTGAGATCTTCACGTTTCCAGGATCTCATGGATGACGTGTCCCTCCACATTCGTCAGCCGGCGCTCGATCCCGTTGTGTTCGAATGTCAGCCTTTCGTGATCGAGGCCCAGCAGGTGCAGGATGGTGGCGTTGAAATCGTAGAGCGGATGGATGTCTTTCACCGCCTTGCGCCCGAGCGGATCGGTCTCGCCGTGGCTGACGCCTGACTTCACTCCGGCGCCGGTCATCCAGCAGGTGAACCCGTCGGGGTTGTGATCGCGCCCTTGCGCGCCTTTTTGGAAAAAGGGCATGCGACCGAATTCGGTACACCAGACGACGAGGGTGTCCTCGAGCAAGCCGCGTTGCCTGAGGTCCTTGATCAGCGCGGCGGCGGGCTGATCGAGAATGGCGGCGTGGACATCGTACTGCTCTTTGAGCGCACTGTGACCGTCCCAGTTCAGCTTGCCGCCGCTGGCGTAGGCTCCGTTGAAAAGCTGCACGAAACGGACACCCTTTTCGACGAGGCGGCGGGCGAGAATGCAATTTTTGGCGAACGCGGATTTGTGGGGATTCGCGGTGTCGTCGGCACCGTAGAGTTTGAGAATGGAGTCGGGCTCGGAGCGAAGATCGGAAAGCTCGGGTATGCTCAACTGCATGCGGGCGGCCAGCTCGTAACTGGCGATGCGGGCGGCGAGTTTGCCGTCACCGGGATGGCGCGCGAGGTGCCGGGCGTTCATTCTCTGAAGAATCGATGCGGCCGCCCGGTTTTTTTCCGCTGCGACACCGGGTGCCGAGAGGTGTCGCACCGGACTTTTGGAACTCATCGTGGTCCCCTGGAACGCCGCCGGGAGGAAACCCGCCCCCCAGTTGTTCGCGCCGTTTTGCGGAACGCCGCGCGGATCGGGAATCGCCACATACGAGGGCAAATCCCGGCTCTCGCTTCCCAGCGCGTAGGTCGTCCACGAGCCGAGACTGGGAAATCCGTCGAGCACAAAGCCGGTCGAGAGAAAGTTCTCGGCGGGCCCGTGTGTGTTTGATTGGCTCGTGAGGGAATGAACGAAGGCGAAGTCATCGGTCAGCTCGGCGAGGTGGGGAATCATGTCGCTGACCCATTTTCCCGTATCGCCCCGCTGGCGGAAGGGATACTGGGGCCGCGCCAGATTGCCCGAGGGCCCCTGGAATGTCACCGCCGGACCGGCCGGGAGCGGTTTGTCGTCCCACTCGATCAGCTCGGGTTTGTAGTCCCAGGTTTCCAACTGGCTCACCGCTCCGGCGCAAAAGATCACGATGACGTTTTTCGCCCTGGCGGGAAAGTGTGGCCGACGCGGGGCGTGGGGCTTCGTGGGATCAATGAGGGGACCTCCCGGGGTTGCGGCGAGGAGTTCGTCACGTCCGAGCAGATTCGCCAGGGCGACCGCCCCCAAGGCCGTCGTGCTGTCGGCGAGAAAACGACGCCGGTCGAGGAGGAGACGGCCTGCGGGAGAAAGGTGTTCGGCGCTGGTGTTCATGGCACGAAGAGAAATTCGTTGCTGTTGTAGAGGGCGCGGCAGAGGGTCGCAAGTCCGTGGGTGCGCACGAGGGGTTCGATCTCGTGAATCTCCTCCGCACTCGGGCGGCGGTTCAGCGCGATCTCGTAGGCGCGGGTCATCTGGCGGGCGGGGTCGTCGCCGACCTCCCCGGCGATCCGCCCGGCGAAGGCCTCCGACCGCTCCAGGGTGAAGCGGCTGTTGAAGAGGTTCAGCGCCTGGATCGGGGTGGTCGATTCGCGACGGACGGCGGTGCTCTGACCCGCGTCGGGGCAGTCGAAGGCACCAAAAACCACCTCCGGCTCACGCCGCACCTTGTGGGCGTAGATCATGCGGCGGAGTCCTTCTCCGGTGAAGGACGCGACCGGGGTGAATCCGCTGAGGCCGCCTCGCTGCTGAAACAGATCGTAGCCGCTCCCGAACATTTTCAAGTTCAGCTCCCCGCTCACCGCAAGCATGGAATCGCGGATCGCCTCGGCCTCGAGTCGGCGCGGGGGATACCGCCACAGCAGCCTGACATCGGCATCTTTTTTCTCACCGTCAGGGTGCCGGGAGGAACTCTGGCGATAGGTCCGCGAGAGGACGATGAGGCGGTGCATGTGCTTCACCGACCAGCCCGAGCGGATGAACTCCGTCGCGAGCCAGTCGAGCAGGACGGGGTGCGAGGGCGGCTCGCCGTTGTTGCCGAAATCACTCGGGGTCGGCACAAGGCCCGTTCCGAAATGTCCCTGCCAGATACGGTTGACCATGACTCGCGCGGTGAGGGGATTCTCCGGATCGGCGAGCCAGTCGGCGAGGGCGAGGCGGCGCTTTTGTCCGGGCGTCTCCGGAGGGAGGGCAAATCCACCGAGGGCACCGGGCATGGCCGGTTCAACCCGCTCCAGCGGCTGTTCCGGATCGCCCCGATTCAGCAGGTGGATCTCGTCCGGGGCGCGGAACTTCCCGGCAAACACGTGGCCGGCGCGGTTCGCCTTTCGAATCTTCGCCTCGTTCTCCTTTTTTTCCCGTGAAAGGGTCGCGGTTCGTTCCGCCTCCTCGGGAGGGAGTCCGCCGAGAGTCTTTTCGATCTCCGCCTGGCGCGCCGTGAGTCGGGCCGCTTCGGCTCGCGCCGACTCGGCCGCAGGGGTCCGGAGAGGCCGGTCCCCATACTCGACCCCGGCAACGAGGGCCTGCATGGCGTAGTAGTCCCGCGCGCTCACCGGATCAAATTTGTGGTCGTGACAGCGGGCGCATCCCACGCTGAGCCCGAGAAAGGTCTGGCTGATATTTGTCACGATCTCGTCGAGGGCATCCTGGCGGGCCAGCCTTTTGGACGCCTCGTCTTTCCCGATCTGTCCGGGCAAGAGGACCGAAGCGGTCACGAGAAATCCCGTCGCCGCGTCCTCGCCGAAGGCGTCGCCCGCGATTTGTTCACGGATGAACTGATCGTAGGGGGTGTTTTTGTTGAAGGCCCGGATGAGATAGTCGCGGTAGGGCCAGGCGTTGGGCCTCTCGGTGTTCACCTCGAACCCGTGAGTGTCGGCGTAGCGCACGAGATCGAGCCAGTGCTGTGCCCAGCGCTCTCCGTAGCGGGGCGACCCCAACAAACGATCCACGACACGTTCGTCGGCCCCCGGGGTTTCGTCTTGCAGAAAGGCGGCGAGTTCCCCGCGCGTCGGAGGGAGGCCGGTGAGATCGAAGGTGAGACGGCGCAACCACGACGCTTTCTCCGCCGGCGGGGAAAAGGAAAGGCCTCTTTGCCGAAGTGCCTCCAGAATGAACCGATCCACGGAATGCTCCCCCTCGGGCACGACGACCGGTCGGAAACTCCAGTGATCCGTCGGGTCCTCCAGCACCGCCGTGTCGACGCCGTCGGGCCACTCCGCACCTTCGTCAATCCAGGCGGTGAGGGTGGCGATCTCCTTCGCGGAAAGGCGCCCGCCCGTCGGAGGCATGATCTCCTCCTCGTTGTCGGTGATGAGAAACCGGATCAGCGGACTTTCCGCCGCGTTCCCCGGAAGGATGTCGGGACCGTGGTTGTCGCCCCCTTTGAGCGCCGCCGCCTTGACATCGAGACGCAGGCCCGACTTGCGGGTCTCTCCGCTGTGGCATTCGTAGCAATGCGTTTCCAAAATGGGGCGCACCTCGCGGACGAAGTCGATCCGTGCGTCCGCCTGAGCCGTGAGGAACAAGGAGAAAAGCAAAACCGCTCCGTTCGCGGGGAACCGACGGAAAATAGCGCGGGGATGGTCTTGTTCGGGGCCGGACATGAGCGGATTGCTCCCTTTATCTCCGATCCTGCGGGAAAGGGAACGCAAAAAATTTTCGGGATGAAGCCATCCCGCCTTTCACATCCCCTTTCCGCACCGGTTTGCCGCGGACCGTTTCGGCGGCGCTTGCGCCGGCAAAGCCGGGCCTCCGCGGATTCGCCGCTTGCCCGATCCGCCGAGCGTCGTTATTTTGCGACACCATGGCCGCGCTCTTCGACCAGCTCCTCCGGGATCACGGAGACGAGATCACCCGCAGGATCACCAGCACCCTCGGCCTGACCCGTGAGGAGGCCGCTGCGGTTCTCTCGGCCACCGCTCCGGTTCTGCTGGATCGCTTCGCCCCCACGGGAGCCGCGGATGCTCCCGCCGTGCCAAGCGCTCCCACCACTCCTGCGCCGGAGAGCCTCGACTCCCTCCTCGACGGGGCCGGGGAACAGATCAACGAGCGCATTCGCGGGGCATCCGGAGTGTCCCCGGAGCAGGTCGCCCGGGTCATTCCCCTGCTGGTCCCCATCGTCTTGAAATTTCTCATGCGCCGGGTTCCCTTGGGCAACGCCGCCGTTCCGCTGCTCGTCTCCCTCGTGGAAAAGCAAGGCCAGGGCTCCCTCGACGAACTCGCCCTGCGTCTCGCCCGCACATGCACGCCTTCCCCGACGGCTCCGAGCTTGCCCGCCCGCCTCGGTCGCTGGGCCGGCAAGTATTTTCCGAGCGGGGAGTGACGACCCGGCAACAAGCTCTCAGGCGTCGCGTTCCCACGCGTCGAGTTCCCTCACGCCTTTGCGAATCCGCAGGACTTTTTCCCAGGTCGTTTGGGCCACCTTGTCAGGGCAGAGGTAACCCGGCATCTTACCCGCATAGCGGGGCAGCGCCGCAAGGGTGAAAGGATGTTCCGCGAGGAAACGGGAGGCCTCCTCGTCCGTGGCCAGGCTGAAAAGTCCGGCGTAAAACCACGGTTTTGGATCCTCGCCGCTCCCCGACTGATGGGTCAGATGACGGGCGCGACGACAGGATCGCATCAGTTTTCCCCGATCCGTCGCGGCGAGATGTTCGAGATAGGAGGCGGAACTTTCGCGCAACCCCTGCCGCACGATCCAACGGGAATTGACACGTTTCACCCAGGCCAGGTCATCGGTGGTATCGGTCATGAGCGCGGCAAAGAGGATGAGGCATCGGGCAAAAGGAGATTTAGATCGTTTCAAGAGACTGTCAAGTGTCTCCGCAGAGGTCCGCGAAGGAGGCGGTCGTCGTCCTCGCGATACGCTGCTCGCTCATCCAGGTGAAGAGCATCACCCACAGCGAAAGGGCGAGGGAAAAGAGGGGAATCTGCAGGAGCGGAGGCAGGGAGTAAAGCGCCGAGACGATGGGGATCCAGACACCCCAGGTGGCGAACAGTGTCGGGATCACGGCGTTCCGGTAGAAATCCATCGAGAAAAACCCGCGAAGATGTTTTCGGGCGAATCCCAATTGTTTCCAATCGTAGAGAAAAGCGGCCTGCGGCGCGGCGAGCAAGGGACAAAAAAGGAACTGATCCACGAGGACTTTTTTCACCACCGTGTCGAAGTCTCCCGCCGTGCCGAACCAGACGGCCTGGAGCCGGTACAAAAGATCGACCTGCATCCCGCTGATACCCCAATAGCAGACCGCAAAGAGGAAATGGTTGAGATTCCGGCGGAGGGGGCGGCCCTTTTGGAAAACCACGATGCGCAGGATCTCGGGAATGACCGCTCCGGCGAGGATCGCGGAAAGCGCCGAGTAGAGATACCCCCAGCGTTCCTTCCACGAACCGAGGACATCAAAAGACTCGCGCGCCGAGGGAACATAAAAGTAGACCAGCACCGTCGCGATCATGACCGCCTGCACGAGCAAGCCGGGAATCAGGTTCGCCCGCGCGGCCCGCAGCCCGGCATTCCAGGGCGCTTCTGATCGGGTGATTTCGGGGTTCGACATGGCGGCTCTCTCCTAATCAATCCCTCCGCCCCTGTCGCTGCTTTTTTTCAGCAAAATTCCGAATCTTTCCGGCCGCCGGACACCTCCGCGTCCCCGTGTCTCCCCGCACCTTCCCGCCATCCCTTCATCATGGGGAATTTCCCCTTCGCCCCGATGCCAAAAACGCGGCAATTTACCGCGCATGATGAACCCGAAGTCCGCCCTTTTTGTCGTCCTCCTCTTCCTCACCCTTTTACCGGCCATGGCCGCGCCGGTGGTGACCATCACAACCGACCGGCCCGAGGCCCTTTACCGTGAAAACGAAAAAGTCGTTTTTACAATCCAGGTTCGGGATGGAACCACCGAACTCGACGGCACGGCGGTGGACTGGACTCTCAGCCTCGACGGATACGAAGATCTCGCCACCGGCAGAGGCAACCGCGTTGACGGTTCCCTCGACCGCCCCGGGTTTCTCCTCCTCGCCGCCACCTACACCGCCGAGGACGGCAAAAAAGTGACGGCCTACGGAGGAGCGGGAGTCGCGGTGGAAAAGATCGCCCCGAGCATGGCGGCACCGGATGACTTCGACGCCTTCTGGGCGGCGCAGAAAAAAGCCCTCGCCGAGGTGCCGCTCACCTTCACCGCGACGCCGCATCCCCTCGCCGATGCGGGCGACGCCGGACTGGAAGCCGTCGATCTCACCGTCGCCTGTGAAAAGGACGGGGCTCCCGTCTCGGGATATTTCGTGAAACCGAAAAACGCCGCCGCAAAATCCCTTCCCGCCGTTCTCTGGGTCCACGGGGCCGGGGTCCGCAGCGCGAGCCTGCCCGCCGCCCTCGCCGGTGCCCGCGACGGTTTCCTCTCCCTCGACATCAACGCCCACGGCATCCCCAACGGCAAACCGGGAGAATATTACAAGGCGCTCTCCACCGGTGAACTGAAAAGCTACCGCCACGACGGCCACGACGACCGCGAGAAAATTTACTTTCGCGGTATGTTTGTCAGGCTGGTGCGGGCGATCGACTTTCTCACCAGCCGACCGGAGTGGGACGGCAAAACCCTCGCCGTGATCGGCCACAGCCAGGGCGGCCTCCAGGCGCTCGTCGCGGGTGGTCTCGCCGAACGGGTCACCTTCATCGGCTCCGGTGTCCCCGCCGGATG
>CAYLJC010000076.1:0-9210 GCA_964383345.1 uncultured Akkermansia sp.
CCCCGGAGTTTCCCCGAGATCCCCTGGGCCCTCCCCCTCGCGGAAGGCGACTTCCCCTACCCCCGGAAATTCCACGCCGAGTGGTTCTGGGAGAGCGGCTTCGACAAACATCCCCTCCTCGACCTCGAAGAGATCCGCGACTGGAATCTCCTCGCTGGTTTCGGAGCGTGGCATGCGATCAAAAACAAGGGAGCCTACCAGCGCAACGATCCTGACCAGCTCTCCCATGAAAACGCCCGTCTCACCTGGATGGCCTACATCGGCGGCCCCCGCGAGACCCTGCAGTTGCTCGGCGACATCATCCTCACCGAAGAGGACATCGTCTCGAAAAAGCCTTTTGACGACGGCTGTGTTCTCTCGACCTGGTCCGTCGATCTCCATTATCCCAACAAGCAGTACCTGGAGAAATTTCCGGAAAACCCCTTCATCTCCGTCGCCGTCCACGGCAAGGGAGTGGATCGCAAAAGAGGCTACCCCGTTCCCTACCGCTGCTTTTATTCGCGCAACATCGAGAACCTCTTCATGGCCGGGCGCAACATCAGCGTCACCCACGAAGCCCTCGGCACCGTTCGAGTCATGAAAACCTGCGGCATGATGGGTGTGGTCGTGGGCAAAGCCGCCGCCCTTTGCGCCCAACACGAAGTGAGTCCGCGCGAAGTCTACTACCAGCATCTCGACGAACTCATCGAACTGCTCCAATTGCCCGGCAACGTCCGCCGCGCCACCCTCGAGGACGAATTTGCGGTCGATCCCGCCCTGCCCGTGTTTGCCGAGGAAGAGACCGACTGGATCACTCTCAGCCAACTCGATGGCATCGTCGTGGACGACGACCAGGCCGAACTCGTTGGAGCCTGGACCCACGGAGCCGGACTCAAACATCACGTGGAAAACGGGTATCGCTACATCGGTGCCGCCAAAGGCGACGAGATCGCCTCGGCCACCTTCCGCTTCACCGTGCCCGAAGACGGGGAATACGAAGTCCGCATCTCCCATCAGCCCCACGAAAACCGCTCCTCGAAGACTCCCGTGACCGTCCGCTCCGCCGATGGCGAGGCGACCGTCAAAGTGAACCAGAGAATCGCTCCTCCGCTCGCCAAGGGATTCTTTGGCCTCGGTGTTTTCCACTTCAAAGCAGACCAACCCGGGAGCGTGGTGGTCACGAACCAAGACATCGACGGCAACGCCCACATCGACGCCGTGCAGGTGATCCGTCAAAAATAGCGGATTTGGCTGTTGGCCAGCCCCCGAAACAGGGTCGGATGCGGCATCCCACCCTCTTGCCTCGGCCCCCTGGACCCCGAAGGGCACCTTGGATTTTCAACATGACCATCGGGGTGCCCCGAAGGCCACTATGGATTTTCGTACTATAAATTGCGAATAATTATAGAAATTTGACATTTAAGGGCTAATCCGCCAGAGCCGCTTGGTAGATGGCCGCGGTGGCTTCGGCCATGCGGTCGCGGTTGTGCTCCCTCTCGACCCAGGCGCGTCCCGCTGCCCCGAAACGCATCGTGGCTTCAGGATCGTCAAGCAATTGACCGAGGCATCGGGCGAGATCGGCGGGGTCTTCGGGTTCGCAGAGCAATCCGCCGCCGCTCGCGTCCATCATTTCGGGAAAGGCACCCCGCGAGGGAACGACACAGGCCAGGCCGCAGGCCATCGCCTCCAGCAGATAGATGCCCTTCGGCTCGAGGAAACGCGCCGGCACGGCAAAAATATCGATACTTTCGAGAAACTTCATCTTCTCCTCCCCGTCGGGTGCCTCGACATGGCGGAAGCGGTCGCTCCATCCCGCCGAGGCGATGCGGGCGATCTGTTC
The DNA here is from genome assembly GCA_964383345.1 of uncultured Akkermansia sp. Lineage (GTDB taxonomy): Bacteria > Verrucomicrobiota > Verrucomicrobiia > Verrucomicrobiales > DEV007 > Arctic95D-9. The sequence continues at coordinate 1,820 of CAYLJC010000076.1, forward strand.
CTCATAAAAAGCGCGGTCCTTTTCGGAGAGCCAGCCCCCGACATGGAAGCGGGCCTCGGGGTATTTCGCCGCCACTTCGAGAAAGGCCCCCACCGCGAGATCAAACCCCTTCTCCGGAGCGAGGCGGGCGAAATAACCGATCACTTTGCCCGGCGGCCGGGCCTGGCGGGCTTGGTGGACGGCATCAAATTCGGTCACGCTCACTCCCAGGGGCGTGAGGTGGAATTTCTCCTCCGGGATCTCGAGCAGTGCGCTCATGTGGCGACGGTAAAAGGCGGAAAAAGTGACAAAGCCGTCCACTTCGCGGGCGAGGCGGCGCATTTCCGCGAGGACCTGTGATTTCCACGGTTCCACCAGCTCGTCGAGAAAGACATCGTCGCCCTGCAGGGTCACGTAGACGGGGACACCGAGTTCGCGTTTGAGGGCGGGGATGGCGCCGCCCACGAGGAGGTTGGTCAGACAAACGAGATCCGGTTTGGCGACCTCCCGGAGCCATTGCACGAGACGGGCGACCTCTTTGCGCTGGTATCCGCTCTCCCCTTTTACCATCGAGAGAGTCATGGAACCGAGTTCCTTCGCACTGACCGAAACGGCCCGTGAGGCGACCCGCCGGATCAGCGCCGGATGATCGAGCCAGCGATCCAAAAAGGCGGGAAGATGGCGGAAGAGCGGGATTTTCTGCTGCAGGAAGACATTGATCCCTCCGAAAAAAACCTGATCGATGGAGCGGTCCTCTTCATCCACCCGAATGGGCGTGTAGAGCGGGAGCAGGGTGACCTCCCAGCCGAGCCGGGACAGTCCGGCCGCGAGAGCGTTGTCCCGGAGGCAACTGCCGCAGTACATTCCGGCCGCTCCGGCGGTGATGTAGACAATTTTGGGAGGTGTTTTCACTCGATTGCGGACGCTTCGTTCTCCGCCACGAGCATGTCACCCTTGTCGGCTTCCGCAAGCCAATAATCGGGACAGCCCCGGGGATGGCCATTGCTTTCCGCCCCGGCTCGACGAACTTTGCCCGGTCCATGCAAGAATCCTGTATCCCCGCGCCCCCGGCCCCGGAAGCGCGCCCCCACCCGGCGAACAACACTGTCTTCGCCCTGTTGTTCGCCATCAGTTTTTCCCATCTGCTCAATGACACCATCCAGGCGCTGCTCCCTTCGATCTACCCCGTGCTGAAACAATCTTTTCAACTGAGTTTCACCCAGTTGGGTCTGATCACCTTCACCTTTCAGCTCACCGCCTCACTGTTCCAGCCCGTCGTGGGATTTGCCACGGATCGCCGTCCCATGCCCTACTCCCTCGCTTGCGGCATGGGCCTCACTTTGCTCGGTCTGCTGGCGCTGTCTTTCTCCGCCAATTTCCCCATGATCCTGCTCTCGGCCGGGTTGATCGGCTCGGGTTCGGCCGTGTTTCATCCCGAGGCCTCGCGGATCGCACACATGGCCGCCGGACGCCGCCGCGGCCTGGCCCAATCCGTCTTCCAGGTGGGCGGCAACGCCGGGAGCGCCATCGGTCCCCTCCTCGCCGCGGCGATCATCGTGCCCCACGGACAGCGCTCCATCCTGTTTTTTTCCCTCTTCGCCCTGCTCGGAGTCGCCGTCTTGTGGAAAATCGGTCGCTGGCAGGGCCGCAATCTGCACCGGGTGGAACGGCGGCCCCGCACCCCGGCCCCCGGCACCGCCCCGACCACCCTGCCCCGGCGAACCGTCGCGAGAGCCCTCAGCGTGCTGGTCGTCCTCACCTTTTCCAAATACGTCTACCTCGCCTCACTCACCAGTTACTACACCTTCTACCTCATGGACCGGTTCGAGATCAGCGTGCGCAGCTCCCAATTGTATCTCTTTCTCCTCCTCTTCGCGGTGGCGCTGGGAACCATCCTCGGCGGCCCCATCGGGGATCGCTTCGGCCGGAAACGTGTCATCTGGGCCTCCATCCTGGGCGTGGCGCCCTTCTCCCTGGCCTTGCCGCATGTGGGTTTGGCGATGACGGGGATCTTGAGTGTTCTGATCGGCCTGATCCTCGCTTCGGCTTTCTCCGCGATTCTGGTCTATGCCCAGGAATTGCTGCCGGGAAAAGTGGGGATGGTGGCCGGACTTTTCTTCGGTCTCGCTTTCGGCATCGCCGGGATCGGCTCCGCCGTGCTGGGAATGGTGGCCGATCAAACCGGCATCAATTTTGTTTTCCAAATTTGTGCGTTTCTGCCTTTGCTCGGACTTTTCGCGGCCTTCCTGCCGAACATAAAAACAGAAGAGGACCCAACCGTGTGAAGACCCCGTTCCAGGCTGCCGGGCTCCCGACACGGCCTTCGCGCACCGTCCTCCCCGTTTGCCGTCTTCCCACTTCGCGGGTAGATTGAGCGCTTCCCTCCTTTTTGCCCCTCATCTCCCATGCTGCCCTGGTTCCGGAACAATCAATTCCCCCTCTATCTCGCCCCCATGGCGGGGGTGACCGATTTGATCTTCCGCCGGATCTGCAAGGAACTCGGGGCCGATGTCATGGTGACCGAGTTCGTCTCGGCCGAGGGTATCATGCAGGCCGACGAGCGCACCCGTATCTACACCGAATTCGACGACGGACAGCGCCCTGTCGGAGTCCAGCTCTTCGGGGCCGACGGTCCCCGCATGGCCGAGGCCGCGAAAAAAATCATCGACTGGAAACAGCCCGATTTCATCGACATCAACTTCGGTTGCCCGGTCAAAAAGGTCGTTTCCAAGAACGGAGGCTCTTCCCTCCTGCGCGACTGCCCCGTCCTCGCGGCAGTGGCCTCCGCCATCGCCAAAGGCGTCGGCGACCAGGTTCCCGTGACTGCGAAAATCCGGATCGGCTGGGACCAGAATCTCATCAACGCACCCGAAGTCTGCCGCATCCTCGAGGACTGCGGCATCCAGGCCATCGCGGTCCACGGACGCACCCGCGCCCAGGGTTATTCGGGGGAGGCGGACTGGGAGGTCATCGACGCGTGCAGCCGCGCCGTCTCCGTCCCGGTGATCGGGAACGGCGACATTCAGTCGGGGGCCGACGTGGCCCGCCGCCGCCGCGACACCGGCGTCCGGGGGATCATGATCGGTCGCGCCGCGATGCAATATCCCTGGGTTTTCCGCGAAGCCAAAGAATACCTCGAGAGCGGTATCCTGCCCGCCCCGGTCCCCTGCGAAGACCGCTGGGAGCTGATCCTGCGGCACGCCCGCCTCCTCATCGAGTGGGGCAAATTCCCCAGCGAACGACACGCCATGCAGGCGCTGCGCTCACGGCTGATGGCCTATTCGAAGGGACTCCGCCACGGCAAACTTCTCCGGGGTCGTTTTTCGGTCGTCAACTCCCTGGCCGCGCTGGAGGACATCGCCGCCGACTACATCGCGGCGACTCTCGACGACATCGAGGCCGTCGCCGCGACAGTGGTCCCGGCTTCGGCCTGACAGGGTGCGCCCGGCGACTCCACCGTGTCAAAGCGATAGACTCCCTCGAGTTGTCGCGCCTCGGCGATGAGCTTCTCCAGATCCGCCAACATGCGGTCGCGGCGCGTCCTCCGGGCCAGCGTCTGGAGCGTGAAGCGCTTCAGCCCGCGCACCGCTTCCGGCAATTTCACACAGGCGATCAACAAGAGAACCACAAGGGACACCCCAAAAAAGGTGAGGTATACGGCGGAAACAGGCGGCAGGGAAGTCATGTAAAACCAGGCTTTTCATAATATTAACAAATAATTACAAATTTAAAATAATTGTTTTTATTTTTTAAAATTTATTTCATCCATTACAATCAGGATGCGTCAGCCAACGGTTGAGCTTTCCCTCGCGTTGCCTTAGAATGCCGGGTTTACCTGCGAATTTCCCTTTTCCCCACCCGATGCTTTCCGTCATCTCCCCGGCCAAAACCCTCGATTTCACCAGTGCCTGTCCGCCTCACCGGACCACGCAATGCGATTATCTGGAATCCTCGGCCGAGCTCATCGCGGTGCTGCGCAAAAAAAACCGCGCCCGATTGGCCGAGTTGATGGGCATCAGCCCCGCTCTCGCCGATCTCAACTTCGAGCGCTATCGGGATTGGTCCCTTCCTTTCACGGAGGACAACGCCCGCGCCGCGATCTTCGCCTTCAAGGGCGACGTCTACACCGGTCTCACCCTCGATACCTACACGGGAGCGGACCTGCGCTTCGCCCAAAAGCATCTCCGCATCCTCTCCGGCCTCTACGGACTGCTGCGCCCCCTCGATCTGATGCTGCCCTACCGGCTCGAAATGGGCACCGCCCTGAAAGTCGGACGGGCGAAAAATCTCTACGACTTCTGGGGCGACCGGCTCACCGAGGGGATCAACGCCGCCCTGGCCAAAACCGGCTCGAAGGTCCTCGTCAATCTGGCGTCCCGGGAATATTTCAAAGCCGTGCCCACGGCGGGCCTCAAGGGGCGCGTCGTGACACCGCATTTCAAGGATAAGAAGAACGGCGAATACAAGATCGTCAGCTTTTTCGCCAAAAAAGCCCGTGGTATGATGGTCGATTACCTCATCAAAAACGGAATCACCGAACCCGAGCCGATGAAGTCTTTCGACACGGAGGGCTACCGCTACGATCCCGCCCTCAGCGATACCGACAACTGGGTTTTCACCCGAGGCTGAACTCATCGACCGCTTTTCCCGCATGTCCGCGTTCCCCCGCTTCTTCGCCGTTTTTGTCCCGCTGGCGGGACTGGCGACCGCTCTCGCGGCGCAGGAGAGTGCGAGCGGCGGTTCCCTTATCATTCAGGATTCCCCGCCTTCCCTCCCCGCACCTGTCTCGAGCGCGCCGGTGATCGCTCCGATGAAGCTGGAGATCGCCCGCCGGGATCTCCGGAATTTCCTCCTCGACGAAGAAGCGCTGGCTCCCTATCGCCGCGGCGAAGGCCTCGCCGAATCGCTCTCGGGTGTCTTTGTGATCGGCTCCCACGGAGTTCCTCGCGCGGTTTTCTGGGATCCCCTGGCCTGCCGTTTGCTCGGCGTCCTCGATCTGGACGCGCCGGTGCCAGCGGCGGAGACGACGCCGAAAGTGACGGGCGAGGAGGACGGGGCGGAACCAGACAGGGACGCCCCGGAGCAGGAAACGCCACCAGCGGCACCGCCCTCCCCTTACCTGATGCTGGCGGCGGGACCCGCCCCGCTGAGCGGCTCGATCGGGTCGCGCGGCGCTCCCCGGTATTTCGGTTTCCGCCTCGTCGCGGGTATGCCCGAATTCCTCTATACCGTCGGTGCCCTCTCGATCGAAGAGCGTCTCTGGCTCGAAGACGAGGGGCGGGTGCTGAAACAACGTTTCTCCGTGCGCGAGGCCCCGCAGGGGATCCGGCTGACTTTTCCCGAAGCCTGGAAACCCCGCCTCTCCGCAGCGGTCGGCACTTGGGAGGAGAACGTCCTCACCGTTTCCCCGGAGGAAAGCGGCGAAGTCATTCTCACCTACCAACTCACCGATGCGCCTCCCGAACCCGCTGTACCCACCGAATCCCAGTGATCCGCCTCTCTCCATTCTCCGCTCCTCTTTTCTTCTGCGCGGTTCTCGTCGCGGCGGGGGTTGGCACTGCGGCCGACCCGCCCCGCTCTCCGGGCGAAGAACCCGCCGTCGATGCCAATCCCCCGGCGAGCGCGGAGCGCCCCTTCGTCCAACTGAAATCGCAGGATACCGTTCCCACGGTGCGGGCCATCGTCCCGCTCGACGGGGCCAATGTTTTTTTTCTCAACCACCGCGGACAAATCGGTATCGCCAAATTCAGTCCCGGCATGAGCCAGATCGGGTGGCAATTTTACTCCGAGGTCAAACTTTCCGCCTTACCATCCATCGCCATCGGCCCCCGTTATTCGGTCATCACCGCTTCGCCCCACGAAGTGACCCAGGCCTTCGACACCGACAAGGATGTCGCGCTCGATTTCTTCCAGGCGCTCGTGCGGGACTGGGCCGGCCGCGACACCGGCGTCGTCATCACCGCCGGTCCGGTCGCCGATCCTTCCGGTCGCATCCTCTTCGCCCTTTCCCCTTCCCCCGCCCGGGCCGCCGAACCCGCGCTCGCCCGCATCGTCGCCTGGCATCCCGCCGCGAAGGAACCCGTCACCGTGACCGAGAGCGAACTGCGGGTCGAATCCTTCGCGGTGAACCGGGCCGGATTGCTCGCCGCCCGCCTCCACATGCCCGACTACCCGGACGGATATTTCCTCTCCCTCACCGCCCTCCCCCCCTTCGACGCCGACCGGCCCGATGCCGCGCCGACTCCCCTGCCGAAGACTTTGCCTTCGCTCGTGATCCCGGCCGAATTGACCCGGAAATCCCCTCCCACCCAACTCTGTTTTTTCGAGGAGGAAGACCGGGAGAAACTGCTTCTCACCTGCCCCGGTTCCCGTCGGCTCATTGAGGTCACCCCGGAAAATGTCGGCGCGGTCTGGCAGGGCTCCCTACTCCTGCGGGCGGAGACGCCTTCCCCCATCCATGCCCTCGCCGAAATGTCGCCGGGCATGATTCTCGGTGGCGGGGAAAACGGATTTGTTCCCCTCACCGGCACGGCGGAACCCTATCGCATCACCCGCCTCGCCCTGGCCGGAGACGGAATCGTCCTTGACCTCAACCGTCCCGTGAACCGTCTCGAGGCGGCTCGACCGGACAACTATCTCGTCAAAGCCCTCGCCGCGACCGGCAGCACCGATCTCACCGTCTCGGAGGTCGTGATCGAATCCGACGGAGGCACTGTCGTGCTGAAAACCGACGCGCCCCCCGTGGGCACGGTGCTGCGGGTGCTCTGCAAAAATCTCCTCTCGGAACAGGGAGAGGCCCTGCTCGATTCCGAATGCTTCTACACCTTGCACGCTCGCGACGAGGAGTGATCCGACCGGTCAATCAAGCCATTCCGCGGGTACCGTAGCACCGTTTTCCGCCAGTCTTTTCATGACTTCCCCGTGCAGCCACGTGTTCATCTCGGCCGAGCCTTTGCTGTCGATCTCGGCTTGGAGATAACCGAGTTCGAGGGCGAGTTCCTTGCGGGCACCGTAGCTGGTGTCCATCCCGACGAGTTTCAGGAGATCGACGATGGAGCGTTTCCAGTCGAGATCTTCGGTGTTTTCCCCGGCGAGGGCGGTGAGCCGGGCCGCAACGTCCACGCCGGCGATGGGAGAGGCGGAGTTCTCCGCCAGAGTCCCTCCCGCAGCCGCTTCCGGAATCGGCGCGGAGGGCGTGGCCTCTTCCGTTTTGCCGGAAATCCGGCCCATCAGTTGGGAAAATTTGCTCATGAGAGCAATCTTAGCAGCCTCTTGAAAAATCTCACAAGGAAAAGTCTTGGTTTGTGCTTGCTTGGAAGCCGGCGGGTTGCGGCCCTTTGATCCCCCTTCGACCCCAAGGAAGGGCGCTTTGTAAGCGCCCGGCAAGCCCGGCCCTCAACCCCCGCAGAGGT
>CAYLJC010000077.1:0-9183 GCA_964383345.1 uncultured Akkermansia sp.
CCTCGGCATCGCCAGCGCCCGTGTCGTGGGGTGTTCGATGGGGTCCATCATCGCCCAGCAGCTCTGCCTGCGCCATCCGGAGAAAGTCCGCAGCGCCGTGCTGATGTGTCCTTGGGCCAAAGTGGACCGCTACGCGAGCTCTGTCTTTGAGCACATGAAAGCCTGCAAGGCCCATCTCGACAACGAACAGTTCATGGAGTGGATCCAGTTGCTCATCTTCACCAAACCGTTCTGGGACAACAACGAGGCCTTCGCGGGGCTCCTCGCCGGACGCAAGGACCACGACAGCAATCCCCGCCCGCAGCCGCTCCACGGTTTGCGCGGCCAGGTCGCCGCCTGTGTCGAACACGACACCGTGGCGGACTTGCCAAAAATCTCCGCACCCTGTCTGGTCATCGGAGGAAAAGACGACATTTTTGTCCCTCTCTGGATGGGCGAGCAGGTCGCGGCGGGAATCCCGAACTGCGAATCCCACTTCTACGACGGGGCCGGCCACGCCTTCCACTGGGAAAAGCTGGACGACTTCAACCCCCGCGTCCGCCGCTGGCTCCAGGAGCATTAAACACCGGGCGGCCCACGGACAAATCAACGGAATCAACGAAAAATCGTTCGCAAAGAAAAGGAACATCGGGCATCACACTTTTTACCGAGGAAAAACATGTCAAAAATCAGATTCGGATCACAGGTCTACACCTGGTTCATGCAGGGAACCGGCAAAGGCTACGACAACAAGTTGGATCACATGATCCAGGTGGCGGCGCAGGCCGGATTCACCGGGATCGAACCCATGGTCCTGGAGATCTCCGAGAGCGCTCTTGGATGCGGCAAATACTGGCTCGGGGATTTTTGTGACCCGCTCAAACTCAAGGATGCCCTCGCCGCGCACAACATGAGTCTGGCCGGTCTCGCCCTCGTCTGTTCTTGGGACGGCGACGAGGAAACTCCCGAAGAGCGCGCCGCCGCGGATTTCACCATAGATTTGCTCAAGCATTTCCCCGGTGCGATGCTCGGCACCGTGACCCTCCCGAGCGGTCGGACCCACGATTTGCAGCGCCGCCGCCTCAATGTCGCGCGCCATGTCAACGCCGTCTCGAAGCGTGCCGCCGATGCCGGTCTGGTCTGCTCCTACCATCCCAACAGCCCTCCGGCCTCACTGGTGCGCACGCAGGAGGACTACGATGTTGTCCTCAGTTCGCTCGACCCCTCCGTGACCGGTTGGACCCCCGATGTCGGGCACATCATCCGCGGCGGCATGGATGTCATCGCCACGCTCGACAAGTGGCAGCACCTCGTCAATCACATCCATTTCAAGGACTACTCCGGCAACGGCCCCGAACCCTGGGCGCAGATGGGCACCGGAAAACTCGATTTTCATCGCATCACCGAATGGCTCGTGCGCCGGGACTACGAGGGGTGGATCATCTGTGAAGACGAGGCTCACGTCGCCGTGGACGACCCCGACGGAGTGACCCTCCAGAACGGTGCCTGGTGCAAAGAAAACCTTTATCCTCTCGTCGGATTGTGATGCCACAGAGCCGGAGCGAGGGTGTCGGAAACCTCCCGGTGAACGTTCTCCGAAAGTATTGCCGGAAGCCCTTCGACGCCTTTGTCGCGGCACTCAAAGAGCCACCCCGGGGGCCGCGTTTTCGGTTCGGGGCGATGGTTCTGATGCCGCTCCTTTTTTGTCTGGCTCTCACTTTCTGGGCGCGTTTCAGTGGATTTGATCTCGGGATACAACAGCTCATCTACCGGGTCGGTGGTCCCGACTGGAGTCTCGGGGAGATCCCTTTCTGGAAATCCCTCTATCGCTGGGGCACCATTCCGGCGACGGTGCTGATCTTCTCCGCGCTCGCGCTCTACTGCCTGAGCTGGAGCCTGGAGAAATTCCGTATCTGGCGCAAGGTCTTCCTTTTTATCGTTCTCACCGCCGTGATCGGACCGGGGATCATCACCAACGGGATCCTCAAGGAATACTGGGGGCGTCCCCGGCCGCGCGAAGTCATCGGGATGGGCGGGCGCAGCGCCTTTGAACCCGCCCTCACGATCAACCAGAGCGGTGCGGGTTTGTCTTTTCCCTGTGGCCACGCCACCATGGGTTTCCTCTTCATGGGCGGCTATTTCCTCTGCCGCCGTCACCGGAGGGGGCTCGCCCATGGTTTTTTGCTAGGAGGCATCTCGCTCGGTGGCCTCATGGGGATCGCCCGCATGGTTCAGGGCGGTCACTTTTTCACCGATGTCATCTGGGCGGGACTGATCTGCTATTTTGTCCCCCTGATGCTCTATTATTCGATGGGGCTCGACCGCAGCCTCATCAGGGAGAACGTGAGACATCGGAAAAAAATGCCGATATGGGTGAAATTGGCCGTCATCTCGGGCGGCCTGGCGATGCTGGCCGCCGTCCTCCTCGCGACCCCGTATCGTGAAGAGCGGAGCTATACCTTTCAAAAACCTTTCATGGAGAGCGGTCCGCTCTACCTGCGGCTGATCTTGACGCTCGGAACGGTCGAATGTGTGCCTGCGGAGAGATTCCGCCTCCTCGGCGAATCGCTCGGCCACGGGGTGCCCACTTCCGCGATCAAGACCTACTATGAGGAAAGTGAAGTCCAGGATTTTGCGTATTTTGTGTATGCCGAGCGCATCAGCGGGTGGTTCTCCGAGGTGTCTTCCCACGCCACTCTGGAGATCCCCTGGGAACGCCTCGGTCGTCTCCGCATCGACACGGCGGAGGCCAAATTGTCGATCCACCTCGCAAAAGTGGAGGGAACTCCTTTGATCGAATTGATCAGCGGGACAGGCGAGGTCGAGATCCATACGGCCGGTCAGCCGGTGCGGCTGGTAGAGGGGGATGCGACCCGCTTCGTCGGCGGGGAGAGGCCCGATCCCGGCGCGGGAGGGGAAGGCACGTGCCAGCTCAAGCTCGGCGCGGAGTTCACCGGCACCGTCCGCCTTGTCGGCGGAAAAGGCGATTCGTAAATCCCTGAAAAGAGACGATAAATTCACAAAGAACGGCTCGCCAATCCATCCTCTCTACTGTTAGCTTCCCTCCCTTATGGAGATCGAGTTTCGGAGTAAGGAAACAAGCTGGCTGTCATTCAACGCGAGGGTGCTGCAAGAGGCGGCGGACCCCAGCGTACCGCTTTTCGAGCGGATCAAGTTCCTCGGCATCTACAGCTCCAATCTCGATGAGTTTTTCCGCGTCCGCGTCGCCACCCTGAAGCGCCTCGTCTCCCTCGGTGACGGTTGGAAAGACCTCGACATTCCGGATCCCCAGATCACCCTCAAGAAGGTCCGCCAGCTCGTTTCGGAACAGGCCGGGGATTTTAATGTCGCCTACGCCAAGATGAAGGCAGACCTCGAGGAGAACGGGATTCGGCTGATCAACGAAAAAGACGTGCCGGGTTCGCTGAAGCCCTATATGCGCAGCTACTTTCGTCGCAATGTCAGCCCGCACATTTTTCCCATCCTGCTCAAGGCCACCGCAAAATTGCCAAAGCTCAAGGACCTGCCCATGTACCTCGCGGTGAAGGCGAGCAAGTCCGGCGGGGGGCGTCCCATGCATGCCCTCATCGAAATTCCCCAGCATCTTCCGCGCTTCATCCCGCTGCCCGTGGTGGGAGACAAGCAGCTCGTCATGTATCTCGACGACATCATCCGCTTCGGTCTCGATGACATTTTCAACTCCTTCTCCTACGACCAGTTCGAATCTTACGCGATCAAGTTCACCCGCGACTCCGAACTCGCCTTTGATGACGACTTCACCGAGAGTTTTTATGAGAAGCTCGCCGACAGTCTCAAGGCCCGCGAGGATGGCCTGCCGGTGCGGGCGAATTTCGATGAAAATTTCCCCAAACCCTTCCTCAACCTCATCCTCAGAAAACTGAATCTCGCGAGGTCTGATTCCCTCTACCCCGGCGCGCGCTATCACAACCGGCGCGATCTCCTCAGCTTCCCCGATTTTGGCAAGAAGGAACTCTATTACGAAAAGCCCGAACCCGTTCCCGTGAAGGGTTTCATAGCCAAACCCGGCGATATGTTCGCTGCGATCCGGAAACAGGATTTCCTCATTCACATTCCCTATCAGTCCTTCCGCCATCTCATCACCCTGTTGCAGGAAGCCTCCCTTGATCCGCTGGTGCAGAGCATCTCGGTGACCCAGTACCGACTCGCCAAAGGCTCGTGCATTGCCCGGGCGCTCCAGGCGGCGGCGCGGAACGGAAAGAGCGTTTTTGTCCTCGTTGAGCCGCAGGCGCGTTTCGACGAAGAGGCGAACATCAAATGGGCGGGACGCTACCGCGACGCCGGGGTGCAGGTGCAGCTCGGCGTGCAGGGCCTCAAGGTCCACAGCAAACTCATACACATCGTCCGGCGCGAGTCGGGACGCGACCGCAGTTACACCGTCCTCGGCACCGGGAATTTCAACGAGGACACCGCCGGCGTGTTCGCCGACCACCTCCTCATGACCTACCAGCAGGAGATCGGGAACGACGTGGCCGAAATCTTCCGCTTTTTCCGCAAATCCTACCAGAAGCCGCGGCTCAAGCACCTCAATATCGCTCCCTTCGACCTCCGCCCTTTTCTCCGCAGCCGCATCGAGCGGGAGATCGAGAACCATCTCGAGGGCAAACCGTCGGGCATCTTCTTCAAAGTGAACAACTTCTCTGATTCCGAAACCAACCAGCTCCTTCACCGCGCCGCCAAGGCGGGGGTTCCCGTGCGCATGATCGTGCGCAGCATGTTCTCCCTCGTCGCCGAAGAAGGCAGTGGCCTCGAAGCCATCAGCATCGTCGACAAATACCTTGAACACTCGCGCATGATGATTTTCGAAAACGGAGGCGATCCCGCCGTGTTCCTTTCCTCCGCCGACTTCATGCCGCGAAATTTCGACACCCGCGTCGAGACCATTTTCCCCGTTTACGAAGAAAAGCTGCGGCAACAGCTCCTGGAGTATTTTCACATCCAGTGGAGTGACAACACCAAGGCCCGTATCCTCGACCGCAATCTCGAGAACCGCTATCGCAGCGCCTCCGCGAGCGGAAGCGGCAAAAAAGAGAAAAAGAGGCGGGCGCAGTTTGATACAGAGACCTATCTGCGGGAGCAGAATTGAGCCTTCCCTGACAGCCTGGCGGGCATCGTGGCCATGCCCCGCCACGAATCACTTTTTGCGGGCATACTCAGGGAGTTGTCGGTTTGGCCTTGATCTCCAAGCCATCGAGCCAGGGAGAGGTGATCTGCGGAGGCATCCCGCCAAAAGGCTGGTAGGCGGGAAGCTGGATCACACTCATGCTGTGGGGCTGTGAGGCGATAAAAAAGAGCGACTCGGCGCAGTCGTCCGCCTGGATCATCGCTTCACAATGTTCGTCCGTGGGACGAACCGGGCGATTTTCGACGAGAGGGGTGAAGGTCTCGCCGGGAGCATACTCCGAAACCACGATGCCGTGGGCGGCGAGCTGGGGGCGGGCGGTGAAGAGGAGTCCGTGGACCGCCCACTTGCTCGCGGTGTAGGGCACCCCGGCGAAAGAATCAAAGCCGTGCCCGGCCGTCGAGGAGACCACCACGATGCGCCCTCCGCCATTCTCCGCCATCGGGGGAGTGACGGTCTTGATCATGTTGACGACCCCGAGCACATTGATCTGCATGACCTGCTCCCAGCTCGCGGTCGAGGAAATTCGGGTCGGGTCGGGATGGCCCATGAAGCGGTCGGGCGTATTGATCCCGGCGGTGTGGATCAGAGTATGCGGGGTCCCTTTGCGGAGTACGGTCTCCATCGCTGCGGCGACACTGTCGGGATCGGCCACGTCACAGACCACCGGCACGATGAGCGGAGAAAAGGCCGCGCATTGCTTCAGCGACTCCCGCGTCCGCCCGAAGACGAATGTTTTTGCCCCCGCCGCTGCAAATCGTCTGGCCGCCGCCCGTCCCATCCCGCCGCCGCCGCCGGTGACGATCACGATTCTCTTGCTCCAATTTTGATCCATGGCGGAAGGGTAGCAGGAGAGCTCCCGTCGTTCAATCGAGCGGTTTTTGAAAGTGACGGGGAGGGATCGCGACAAAAACGATGAGGAGAGAGAGAACGATGCCGTACAAGATGATCGCCTGAACTCCCCATTGATACCGGAAGGCCAACCAGGAGGCCCCTCCGAAAAAATGCCCGAAAACCAGCGAGAAGAGCAACACCGCCCCGAATCGGCACGGCAGCTTGGAAACGAGGAAAAAGCAGCCGCCCACGTAGAAAACATCCACCGCCAGGCTCACCCCATAGCCCTTCGACATGATAAAATGGAAAAGTGCGTTGTCCTCCCGCACCGTGGAGGGGTCGGTCCAATAGCTGCGGGGTTGTCCTGACAGGGTGATGATGATGTCCGCCAGAACAACGAAGAGCATGACCCAGCGCAGTCTCCGGATCATGCCGACGGGGGACAGCGGGTCCTTTTCGCGGGTCATTTGGCTTTGGCGTTTGTGTGTGTCATGGCCTCGAGATAGGCGGACATGGCGTTGAAATGTTTCACGAAGAGCCTGGCGCTGATCACATCGCCTTCGAGCCAGACGCCGTTCTTGTCCCGGGTGGTGAGGGCGGAGCGGACTTTGCCGCGGAGATTGCGGGCGGCCTTGGCCCTCCGCTCGGGGGAGTCCGGAGGGTTGCGCGCCGCGAGGATTTGCTCCCGCGGTTTCGCCAGGTCGCTCCGGAGCCGTTCGATGCGACGCATCAGGCCGCTCTCGATGGTAAAACCGTAGTGGTCGGGAGTGTTCGAGCCGTCGTAGGTGAGGGCGTAGGTTTCCGCCTCGCAGTAGAGAGGCCTGTTTGTGTGAAACTCGTAGAAACGCGCCCATCGCCCCTCGGGGAGACGGCTTTTTTCGAGCCAGTCGAGGGCGGCGGGAATGGTCCTGCGATACTTTTCCTGGCCGGTCGCGACCCAGATTTCGAACAGGCTCTCACAGGCCCCCAGGGATTCGAGTGAGCTCAGCGCCGGAGGCTCGAACTTGCGCGCCCACGCCGGGATCATCTCCTCGTCGTACTGCTGTGCCCAGCCCGCCTGTTTGTCCTCGAACTGTGCGAGCAGGAGATAATCGCCGCATCGCTTGGCCGAGTCGAGATAGCGGATCTCGCCGGTGAGATCGTGGGCGCGCAGCATCAGGGAGACGAGATGCTCCAGATTGCCGTCGTTGAGCGTGTGGAAACCGATGTATTTTTTTCCCGGAAACTCCCTCGGCCATTTCGTCGGGATCACCGCCTTTTTTACAATTCCGTCCGACGGAGCCGCCCCGCTGAATTGCTGCGGCCACGATCCGATCGTCGTCTGAGCAGCGAGGAGCCGGTCGAAGGCGTAGGCGACCGCCTCGTGCAGATCGGTGTCGTCGCGGGAAGCGGGATCCCGGGAGAGTTCGAGCAGAAAAAGCAGGGCCGACTGGGTTTTGTTGTCGTCGAGAGTGGACCAGTTCCGTTGTTTCCCGACCTCCGTCACCCCGGCGGCGACTTCCTTGCGCAGCCACCATATTTCCGGATCGTCACCCCCCTCGAAATCGAAATCGGATGGCCAGCCGCCCGATTCCAACTGGCAGTCGATCAGCGCCTGTGCCGCTCCTCGCGCACCGGCGAGAAAGGCCTCGTCGCCGGTGGCCTGCCAGGCCCGCCACATCGCCAGACCGACGGTGGTGGTGCCGGGAGGTTGAATTGACAGGATCGTCTCGCTCTCCTTGCCCTCGACCATGGCGAGGCGGAGATCGGTTTTCCAAGCCGAGGCGTACCCGCCGTGCGAAGCGAGGCGGGACACATAAAAATCACAGGCCCGACGCATCGCCGCCGTCACCGTCGCCGGGTTGGGAAGGTCGTCGGCGGAACAAGGTGGCGGGAGACATGGCAAGGTCAGGATTGATAAGGCCAGGGCGGGACGCGAGAGCATGGCGGGAAAGGGTGGAACTGGAAACACTCAGGAACGTCGTGGTCCAACAAAAATGGCGCTTCCTTCATAATGCAACCTTCATATCCATGAGATCCACAAATGGGTTGCATTGCGGATCGACCGGCGCGCCGGGAGGAAATCGAATGTGTTCGGATGCCCAACCGCCCCGGTGAGCCGCCGTTGTCTCCCCGGCACCCCGTCGCCTGACAGATCCGCTCACCCCAGCCGCATCCGGTAGTCTTCGTAGCCGAACTCGCGCACTTTTCCGATCTCGCCGTCCTCTCCGAGAATCGCGATGGAGGGCAGGGGAACGCCGTTGAAGGTCGTCGTTTTCACCATGGTGTAGTGGGCCATGTCGTGGAAAACGAGGCGATCTCCGATCGCGAGCGGCGCGTCGAAACTGTAGTCGCCGATGACATCCCCGGCGAGACAAGTGGGACCGCCGAGACGATAGGTATGGGCCTTTTCTCCCGCCGCCCCGGCTCCTTCGATGACGGGGCGGTAGGGCATTTCGAGCACGTCGGGCATGTGGGTGGTGGCGGAAACATCGAGGATCGCGATGGGCATGCCGTTCTCGACGAGGTCGATCACCTGACCGATCAACACACCGGTGCCGACGGCGATGGCTTCACCGGGTTCGAGATAGATTTGGAGATGAGGATGGCGGGTCCGTACCTCGCGGATGAGGGAAAGGAGCAACTCGATGTCGTAGCCCGGCGAGGTGATGAGGTGGCCTCCGCCGAAATTGAGCCATTTCATCTGCCGCAGCGGGCCGTCGAATTTTTCCAGCACCGCGCGGAGCGTGCCGCCGAGGGCGGAGGCTCCCTGTTCGCAGAGAGTGTGGAAATGGAGTCCCTCCAGTCCGGTGAGATCGGCCCCGTCGAGGAGATGGGCGAGCACCCCGAAGCGCGAACCGGGGGCGCAGGGATCGTAGATCGCGGCGACGGCTTCGGAGTATTCGGGATTGATACGCAGGCCCGCCGAAACGCGCGGCGCGGCAGCGAGGACTTCGTCGCGGTAGCGTTGCCACTGACCGAGCGAGTTGAAGATGATGTGGTCGGCGATCCCGAGCACTTCGGTGATTTCCGCCGGAGTGAAAGCGGGGGAAAAAACGTGGACTTCCCCGCCGAATTCCTCGCGTCCGAGGCGGGCTTCGTGTCGTCCGCTCGCGGCGGTGCCGACGAGATAGTCGCGCAACAAGGGGTAGAGGCCGAAGCAGGAAAAGGCTTTCTGGGCGAGCAGGATTTTGGCTCCGCTTTTGTCCTGAATCTCTTTCAGGATCTCA
>CAYLJC010000078.1:0-8661 GCA_964383345.1 uncultured Akkermansia sp.
TCTCCAGGACCGTCGTTGGAAAAAAGGTCCGCAGCCGCAGCAACCCGTCGCACTGATCGTGGCGGCGAAGGGATTTGATCTCCAGGCGACTCCGCGCTTTTTCGACTCGATTTTCGCCCAGAATTATCCGAACTACCGCGTCATCGTGTGCTTCGAATCGTGGGAGGATCCGGTGGCCCGCTGGCTCGGAGAACATCTCGAGGCGGGGCCCCGGAATCCGGTGTGGACCCATCCCGAAGCGGACCACGGTCTTCGCAGTGTCACTCTCGTCTGCGCCGGACTGGCGGAAAACGAAGGGCAAAAGGTCCACAACCAGCGTGCCGCTTTCCGCGATCTCCGCAGCGACGACGCGGTGATCGCCTTCGCCGACGGAGACATCGCCTGCAAGACCGACTGGCTCACCCGACTGGTGAGGCCCGTGACCCAGGGCACCCACGCCCTTTCCACGACCTACCGGTGGCTCGTCCCGAAACGCCCCACCCTGCCGAATCAACTCGCCAGCGTGATCAACGCCTCGATCACCACCCAGGGAGGCAACCCTCTCACCAACGTGCTGTGGGGCGGCTCGATGGCGATCTCCCGTCCGGTCTTCGATTCGCTCAATGTCTCGGATCTCTTCGCCGGGTCGCTCAATGACGACCTCCGCCTCTCCAAGGCCGCGCGAAAAGCCGGCAACCGGGTCGCCTTCGTGCGCTCTCTCATCCTTCCAACAATGGTGGATTTCACCTGGGGCGGTTTTTTTGAATTCGTGAAGCGCCAGTACACTCAGGTGAAATTTTTCAGTCCGATTCTCTACACCGGGATCAATCTGGTGCTCGGTTTTTACATCCTCGGCGCCCTCAGCATCGTGGCGGCCCTGGTTTACGGCTATTTTTATGCCTGGATTCCGATCGCGGCGGCCTATGCCATCGACCAGTTCCGCGCACTCGCCCGCCAGCAGATTTATCTCTCCCTTTTTCCCGAACACGGGATCCGGCAAAAGCTGTTTGCCGCCGGATGGCTGGAGCACATGCTCACCCCGTTCTGGATCGGGCTGCACTGGCTGCTCCTCGCGAGCACCTGGACGCAGAACAAACTGACCTGGGCGGGGATTCGCTATCGCATCCTCTCGGTGAACCGAACGCAGATCCTCGGACGTCTCTCCGGTGGGGAACCGCTCCCGGCGGGCGCTCCCGGCCTCGCCATGCTCGGGGCGCTCCACGACCGGAGACGCGGTGGCTCCCCGGCACTCACCCACACCGCTGCCGGGGTCGATGAATCCGCCGCTCCCTCGATAGCGGCGGAGACCGCATCCCCCCTCCCCGCCGCCGTGGCGGAAAGCGGCGAAAAGGCGGACCCGACCGCGTCCCCCCTGTCGGCGGGAGATCGCGCCGCGCAGTTCCCTTCCCGCGGAATCAGCGCGGTGCTCCCCCTGACGACCGCTTTTCACGACCGCTCCCGCCGCCAGCGCGAGACGGCGAAGGGTTACCCCCGCGGATCCGTCACGACCCGGGAAGCCCTCCTCACGAAAACACGTCTTCTGCCCTCTCCCCGCTTCCCTGTCCGCGATCCGCTCGCTGCGGCCCACGCGCCCTCGTCCCCGAAAAAAACCGCTCCGCTCCCCGAAACCCGCGCGCGCTCCTCCGGCGGAGCCATCCCGTCCGGCGGTATCCGGAAATCGGCCACGGTTCTTTCCCCCGCCGAAAGCCGGCTCAAAAAACCGCGCCTGGAAGGAGCCCCTACGCCGCCGCAGTCCCGCCCGACGCCCTCCCGCGCCGAGATCTTGCCGACGTCGGCGCGGACGGCTCTGGACAAAACAAGGGTCCGTCCCGCGATTCTTTTCCCGGTCCCCGCGATCCGTCCGGCCCGGCCCACCGCTCCGACGTCGGCGGGTGGCACCAACACACCGCCCCCTCCGGCGGGCAGGACCCGCTCCCTCGCGGCGCGGCGCGTCTCTGCGGGAGTCCCTCTCGCCCGCCGGAGCGGCCTCGTCAGTCCGGCCCTTTCCGCTCGCGCCACCCAGGCCAGCCGGGCCTCCGACGGACGCCCCCACGCCCGCCCGGGAAACCGGCGCGCTTCGGGACGCCGTTAGATTTCATCCCCTACCCAAGAACCCACCACCCTCTCTCGCCATGTCCGAAGACTACTGTTACATAGATCGCTGCGCACTCGTGGTTCGCCCGACCTGGAAATTTGTCGAATGGCTCAACCAACTCGACTGCGACCCGGTCGAAGACGAAACCTCCGTGTATCTCCACACGGTCTATCTCGTCGAGGAGATCGACCAGATGGACGCCCTCGGAACCACCGCGCTGCTTGAGATCCATTTCCCCAATATCGCGGCCAGCGAATTCGGAGCCTGGTGGACCGAACCGAACGACTGGCCGACGGTCCGAACCCTGCAGGATTTTTTCCAGTATTTTGAAGTCAGCGCCTCCGAGACCGTCGTCGATCTCCTCAGCGACGAAAACTACGACAACTGAGTTCTCCTTTCCGCCGTCGCCCCGCACGAACCGTGAGCATCAATCTCAAACGCAAGAAGTTCTACCCTGTCGGCAGGGGTCTCGACAAGTACCTCACCCACTACCAGCGCTCCCTGGAGATTCCTCCGCTCTACGAGGAACTGCACCGTTTCTCACAACTCTATCCGCTCTTCGACCGGGAGGGCAACGACACCCTCTGGAAAACCGCCTTTTACGATCCCGCGATCCTGGCGGAGCTGTCGGCCAAACTCATCCAGATCTATTCGCTCCTCAAAACGAACGATTTCCGCTCCCCGGAACACCTTCTCCTCGAACGCGTCGATTTCTGCGATTTCGGCAACTCGCGGCCGTTCCGGATCCGCATTGTGAACCAGTTCAATGACAACTACGATCACTTCTACGTGAAGATCGCCGATGCCTCCCGCATCTACGGGCTGGAACTCGAGCACATTCTCTCCCCCAATCGGATCAATTACCTCGTCAACGGAAATACTCTCATCGAAGAGCACATCGCGGGGGTGCCGGGGGACACCTTCATCCGCGAATACTTCGACCGTCCCGAAACAAACCCGGTGCGGGTGGCCAAAGAGTTCGTGAAATTCAACGAACGCAGCTTTGTCCGGCTTCTCGGCGACATGCGGAGCTACAATTATGTCGTGGATATCACCCCCGACTTCGAGGACGCCCAGTACCGGGTGCGGGCGATCGACTTCGACCAGCAGAGCTACGAGGGGAACAAAGAGATGTATCTTCCCCAGACTTTTGTGGAGAACGCCCTCGTCGTGGAGTTGTGTACCACCCGCCTCAATTACCTGACAATGCGGCAGTACCAGGACGAAGAGCGCACCCTCATCCAGCGTCGCTGCCACATCGCGCGCAATCGACTCGACGCCCTTTGGAAGGCGATGTGCCCGGATGAACTCGCCCCGGCGGAACACGTCATGAGCCTCCGCGACGGACTCAACGGCTATCACGAAACCTCCGCCTTTTCCGCTTGCGAAACGATGGGGCAACTCGTCCGTATGAATCTCGACGTGTCCCTCGCGAAAACCAACACCTGATGTCCGACCACACCCAGTTTCTCAAAGCCTTCTTCCGGGACTCGGGCCGAATCGGCGCGATCGCTCCGAGTTCGGAAACCCTCGCCGGGCTGATGACGGACTGGCTCGACTGGGACACACTCGACTGCGTCGTGGAATACGGACCCGGCACCGGCGTGTTCACCGAGGCGATCACAAAACGGCTTCGCGGAGAGACCCGCTTTTTCGCCGTCGAGCGCGACCCCGCCCTCGCCGCGATCTGCCGCAGCCGCTGCCCCGGAGTCGAGGTGGTGGAGGACTGTGTCAGCCGCATCCCCGAGCTCTGTCGCGAGCGGGGCGTCGAGCGGGTCGACGCCGTCCTCTGCGGCCTGCCCTGGGCCGCCTTTTCCCCCGAACTGCAGGACCGGATCCTCGAAGCGATGTTCGAAGTGCTGCCTCCGGGAGGACAATTCGCCACCTTCGCGTATTGGCAGGGACTTCTCCTTCCGGCGGGACAACGGTTTCGAAAATTTCTCCAGGCGAACTTCGCCACCGTCACCCACAGTGCCACGGCCTGGCGGAATCTCCCGCCGGCCTTCGTCTACCAGTGCGAGCGTTGAGCGGGTTCAGGTGGCCGCCGCGACCGCCGCTTTCATCTTCTCCAGACCGATCCTGGCGCATTCCAGCGCCGGCATCTTCCAGTAGGCGGGGTGAAACAGCTCCAGCGAGAGCACCGGATACGCTCCCACCGCCTGGAAATTTTTCAAAATCCGGGTGAGCGGGGCGATGCCGTCGCCGGGAAAGACCCGGTCCGCGTCCTTGATCGTGGCCCGGGGTGGGTCGGCCGGATAATCGTTCAGATGGTAGGTCTGCAACGCCCCCGGTCCCATCAGGAGAATGGATTCGAAGGAGGAGCCACCCTTGTAGGTGTGATAGACATCCCCGAGGAAGCAGGCCTTCGCGTGGCCCGAGCGGATCGCCACGTAGAGGGCCTTTTCGACGGTGCCGATGACGGGATTGCCGCCCCACATCTCCACCTGGGGCACCACCCCCATCTCATCGCCGAGTTCGAGGAGCGTGCGATAGCGGTCCGCCGCGTCATCCAGGGATACCGTCTCGCCCGCAGGCACCCCGACCGGAGGCGCGGCGATACGGAGACCTCCGAGGCGGGCGATCATGTCCATGTCGCGCTTCGCCTCTTCGAGACCAGCGGCCCGCTCGGTCGGGTCGTTGACGATCCATTTGGCGAAACCGATCGCACTCTCGACGGTGAGTCCGTGGTCGTCGATGCGCTTTTTCAGATCGTCGAGCGAACCTCCGCCCGCTACATATTCATTGAGCTTCCGGAACCACGGTTCGATGCACTCGTAACCCGCCCGACCCGCGATCTCGATCTCCGCCGCGGCATCGAGTTCCTGGCCGCGAATCGTGGACATATTGAGGCCGAGGCGAAAATGTTGCGGTTGGCTATCGCCCCGTCCCGCACCGGACGCGGACGACGAAGACGGCGCGGCGTCGGCAGGCAAGACGGAGGAGGCCATCGCCCCCACGGCAACGCCGGAAGCAGCCAGAAAGGCGCGGCGATCAGGGGAGGCGGAAGAGGACAGGTCTGACATGCCCGATTTTTGCCACCTTCCCGCTGCGGAATCAACTCTCTTCCGATCCCTCAATCCGTTTCCGGACAAAGAACCGTCCTCTTTTTGACACGAAATGGGTAGGAAATCCGGCAATTCGCTAATTTTCGGGAGGTTTTCCGCGTAACAAGTGCAAGATAGCCCGAGTTCCTTCGTCTTACTCCGTGAACCCTTGTTCTTTAATGATTCGAAATCCATTGTTTCCCGTCCTCACCGCCGTCGCGCTCCTCGCCGCGTCCCTCCCCCTTCACGCGGAGCCCACCGCCGCGAAGACGCAACCCTCCGTCGCGAACCTGCTCCCGGCGGTACTGCACGACGCCTCCGGCAACGAGGTGAAAACGGAAACGCTCCGGGATAAATTCGTCGGTCTCTATTTCTCCGCCCACTGGTGTCCGCCCTGCCGCGCCTTCACCCCCGGCTTGGTGAAATTTCGCGATGAACACGCGGACAAGGACTTCGAGATCGTCTTTGTCAGCCTCGACAACTCCGAGAGAGAGAAACGCAAATACATCAAACAAATGGATATGAAATGGCTCTCGATCCCGGGTGCCCAGTCCAAGGAAGCCGACTCCCTCGCCCAGCAATTTGAGATCCGGGGCATCCCCTCTCTCATCATTCTCGCCCCCGACGGTTCCGTCGTCACCCCCCACGGTCGTGAAGACGTGATGATGTCTTCGGAAACCGCCCTCTCAAAATGGAAAGAGAAAGCGAAAAATCCCTCCTGACCCTGC
Source organism: uncultured Akkermansia sp. (assembly GCA_964383345.1). Taxonomy (GTDB): domain Bacteria; phylum Verrucomicrobiota; class Verrucomicrobiia; order Verrucomicrobiales; family DEV007; genus Arctic95D-9. The sequence goes on from CAYLJC010000078.1 coordinate 5,847, forward strand.
CCGACCCCTCCCCTCCGGCCCCGGCTGCAACGGCGGTCGAGACGGCCCCGCCCCCCTCCGGTCCGGGCCGACCGGACGAGGTGCCGGGAAGAGCCGACGACTCGCTCGCCAAGCCCGACAAGTCCGACGGGGTCCGCCCTTCCGCCACCCGGATGACAGGAAAACCCATCATGCGCAAGCCGGATCCCGATCTGGAACTGGTGGAGCGCTCCCGCCAGGGCGACACCCGCGCCTTTGACGAATTGGTCGGCAAATACTCGCAGAAGCTCTACGGCCTCGTCTATCACATGACCTCCAACCGCGAGGACACCAACGATATCCTCCAGGATGTCTTCGCCAAAGCCTACCGGTCGATCAAACGCTTCCGGGGCAAGTCGTCGTTCTACACCTGGATCTACTCCATCGCGACGAACATGACGCTGAACTTCCTCAAAAAGCGCAACCGCCGTCGCACCATGAGCCTCGACGACGTCGATCTCGCGATCGAAAACGACCACGATTTCATCGAAGCGACCTCCAAGAGCGATCCGGTGCGCGAGGCGAACATTTCCGAGCTGCAGGAAAGATTGAACATGGCCATGCAGCAACTGTCAGTAGATCATCGGGCGGTGGTCACCATGTTCGACATCCAGGGGATGCCTCACTCGGAAATTTCGAAAATCCTCGGAGTTTCCGAGGGAACAGTGCGATCACGGCTCTTTTACGCGCACAGATTGCTGCAATCCCATCTCGAAGACTTCCGAAAATAGTCTGGGGCCGGGTTGCGACCGATCTGTGATTGAAAAAGTCCAGAAGCAAACCTTTATTACTCCTCTGTTCCCTGAGAAGGTGATGAATGATTCCGAAGATATCCAACGTTTGATCCGCCTGAAAAAATACGAGACGCCCGGCGACGAGTATTTCGAGACATTTTTGGAGAACTTCAAAGACCGACAGCGCAGCGAACTGCTCCGCCAATCCGCCCGGGGCCTCCTCATGGAACGGGTCTCGATGTGGTTCGACGAGATCAGTGGTCCCCGCTGGCTCGTCCCCGTGGGGGCTTCCGCCGCCGCCGCCGCCGCCCTCGCGCTCGGTCTCTATGCTGTCCGCCCCCCCGTCTCCGAAGACGCCACTCCCGATCTCGCCTCCGCTCCCACCGCACCCGCCACTTCCACCGCCCCTTCGCCCGCCGCCCTTCCGGCGGACGCCGCCTCTCTGCAGGGCGAACCGGTCATCACCCTGCAACTTCCCCGCCGCGATCAGCGCGTCCCCGCCCTCGGCCTCGATGGCACCCGCCCGGCGGAAGCCCCGGGGCTCCTCCCAACCTCCGCCCGCAGCCATTTCAGGGAACTTTGAGGATGCGGTCATGATCACCCGTTTCGCCGTTCTTCCTCTCCTCCTTCTCGTTCTCCCGGGCGCGGATTCCCGCCTCTCCGCCGGGGAGCAGGCGCTCTCCACCGTAACCGTCCTCTGGAACAGTGAGATCCGCAGCCCCGGCATCTGCATCGACCGGACTTCGTGGTTCGTCAGTGTCATTCCCGCCGCCGTCCCTCTCGAAGATCTCACCACGACCCGCCTGCGGCACGGGGAACTCACCACGGAGGCCCGGGTGCTCTTCCGCGACGACACCCAGCGGCTTTGCCTCCTCGAGACCTCCGCTCCTCTGGCGGGACTCACCCCCGTTTCGCTCGCCCACACCGGCGAACTGAAAGGCGGGCAGAAATTGCACTGTCTCTCCAACCGGTCCGCCTGCCTCACAACGGTGGCCGGGAAAGACTGGTCGCATCGCGGCGAACGATTTTCCATGCCCATGCTGCGGGTCCGGATCGCCGATCCCGAGACGTTTTGCGCGGCGGGAACCCCCCTCGTCAGTGAGCGGGGCCACCTCGTCGGCATCCTCACCGGAAAGGACCACGACAAAACGGGTGAGGCCCACGCCATCCCCGTCGCCCGCGTCCGCAAACTCGTCACCGACGTCAAAACCCACCAACGATCCGGTCCGGTCCGGGTCGGTCTCGTCTTTCACAACCAATCCTCCACCCCGGAGATCGTCGAGGTGAAATCCGGTTCTCCGGCGGAAAGAAGCGGTCTCGAGGCCGGGGATGTCATCCTCTCGATGGACGGCACGGATACGGAATCGCTCGAAGATCTCGTCGAAGTGATCCACAATCTTCCCGCCGGAGTGGAGACTCCGGTCACGGTGCTCCGCGGCTTGACCCAAAAGGACCTCCTCATCGTTCCGGAATTCCTCGAAATGACGGCCGCTGCGAGGTAACCCCCGCACGTCCCCCGCACAAACACCGTCTTTCAAAGTCCGACACGCCCCTGCAGCGCCCGCATCAGGGTGAGTTCGTCGGCGTTCCCGAGTCCGCCTCCGGCCGGTAAACCCTGAGCCAGCCGCGTCACCCGCACACCGGGGAAGCCCGCCAGGATTTCCCCGAGGTAATTGGCCGTCGCCTCCCCCTCCACGTCCGAACTCAGGGCGAGAATCACTTCAGCGAAGTCTCCGCTTTTCAATCTCTCGATCAACGCGCCGATCCGCAGATCCTCCGGCCCCACGTTGTCGAGGGGAGAAATCCTCCCGCGCAACGAATGGTAATGCCCCCGAAAAGCACCGGAGCGCTCCAGAGGCAGAATGTCCGTGGGCTGCTCCACAACACAGAGGACCCGGGAGTCGCGCTGGTTTCCATCACAGACCGCGCAGCCGTGATCCTCGGTGGAAAAGAATCCACAAGTCCCGCATTCGAACACGAGACTGGCGGCCCGCTGCATCGCCTCGGCGAACAACAGAGTGGGTCCGCCGCCCTGCTGCATCAGCCACACCGCGATGCGCTCG
>CAYLJC010000078.1:8671-9165 GCA_964383345.1 uncultured Akkermansia sp.
AGATCAGCCGGGCATGCCCCTCATCCGTCAAGTCCCGGACGAGCCGGCTCACGGGGACCGCGGGCGCAGCCACCCCCTCCTGCGAGAGACCGATGAAATACGCGGTCGGCCCGTCGTCGGATCCGGGCAGGCGGGAACGGCTGAAACAATCGAGCGCCGCTTCGTACTTCTTCTCACGCAAAAAGATCACCCCTTGCCAGAAAAGCTCGCGTCGCCGGTTGTCCTCCTCGGACAGGTGATCGCTCCGCGAGAGCAGTTGGTAGATCTCGGACATCACATTGGTGGCCGGATCGTAAAACATCTCCATCGGTCTCACCGCCATCCCCTCCTCGACGAGACGATGGGTTTCCGGCCCGATCAACAGGTCCGACCCGTATCGCCTGTTCGCGAGAGCCAATCGCCGTGAATAGTCCGTCACCTGTCCGATGCCACCGAAACGAAAATGCCCCGGCGTCCCGTAGACACCCACCGTCATCGTCCCGGAACTGATCCCC